>JAKACR010000312.1 GCA_021821225.1 Bacillota bacterium
TTGCCCGAGTGTCGCGCAGATCAATGTCACAGGCGTCCCCGTCTTCGTATAGCGCGCGACCGTGCCTGCTTTGCCGAGCGTCTCGTCGTCCGGATGGGGAAAAACGGCCAGCACGTGCTGTCTCATCAGTATCCACCGCCCCGCGTTTCGGTTATCCAGCAAATCTTCAGAGTTTCTTCAAAAAGGGGTTACAGCGGAAACGGCGTTTCGCTCAGTTGCAGCGCGATCGCCAGTCGCCCTTCCGGATCATGCCCCGCGAGTAAAAGACGCCCCTCGCGGTCCACTTCCCAATCGGTGAGACCTTCCGCGTAAATCCAGCCGTTTTCCATCTTCAATCCGACCCGATACGGCCCTTCGCCACTCACCGCACCGCGTGCAAAACGCACAAGACCGTTGCGTATGTAGGCACATACGGTCATCGACTGTTCTCCCCGGTGCGCGGCGTAAGCGCCAGTCGTCGTCTCAAGATGCAGATACACATCGCGGTTCACCAGACGGTCCAGCGCCGACTGCACGCCCGCCGCGTCAATCCGTTCCATGCGCAGCCTCCTCGCTTTGCCCGAATGCTCCACAGCATCTCATCCGCGTCATTATACTATACGGAACTCCGTCATCGCGGTCAAAAACGGCGCTCCGGATGCCGCCTCCGAAACAGCGGCCGCCGACTGTCCGCACGGGTGTGGTATGCTATCTTGAAAATATCATCTGCCAGCCGTCGCGCCATGGGGGTCTATCTTGAAAATGTTTGTGCCAGCCTCGTGGGAGGTGACCGTCATGCCCCGCATTCTGCTCGCCGAGGACGATCCGTCGCTCGGTCCGGCAGTGCGCGACCTGCTTGTCGAAGAATCTTTTGAAGTGACGTGGGTGACACAGGGCGACGAGACGCTCCACATGGCGTCCCAGAGTTCGTACGACATCCATGTGTTCGATGTCATGCTGCCGGCCGAGGACGGGTTTACAATCGTGCGCGAATTGCGGAAAAGCGGCAACCGCACGCCCATTCTCCTGCTGACAGCGAAGGATCGCGTCGAAGACCGTGTGGGCGGTCTTGAAGCCGGCGCCGACGACTATCTCGTCAAACCGTTTGCCAGCACCGAACTGGTCGCCCGCATCCGCGCGCTCCTGCGCCGCTCCAGCCCGGAATTTGCCGATCCCGACACCATGCGCTACTGCAATGTGCAACTGCGCGTGTCGACGCGCGAATTGACCATCGAAGGCGAACCGCCGTCCATTCTGACGCCCAAGGAGAACGCCCTGCTGGAACTCTTTCTGCGCTATCCAGGCATCGTACTGACGCGCAGCCAGTTGATCGATCGGCTCTGGGGCTACGAGGCGGAAGTTCTAGAAAATACGCTTGAAGTGCACGTTTCACGACTCCGCAAAAGGCTGGAGCATGAGGGATGCCCAAACATACTGACCGTGCGCGGACTTGGATATCGGTTGCAGAAGAGAGGCTGATTTTTCTCCAGCGGACCCGCCTTGTGCTCGTCAACATGGCCGTGCTCGCGTTTATCTGGACGTTGTTGTCCGTCTTCGTGTACACCCTTGAGGTGCGCGAAACAAACGCGTCGATCGATCGCCGGCTGTTCGTCCAGGCGGAACGGCTCTCCGAAAACTTCCGGCCCGACGCGCCCCCGTTTCCCGGAGACAAGGAGGGGTACGTCCCGGACTTTCTCATCGGCGTGTGGAATCCCGCGCAGCGAAAGCTGTCTCTGTCCCGGCCGGAATCTCCGGCGCTGACGGCGGCATTGCAGCGATGGGCGCAAATCCCCGGCTTGTCTCCGGTGTTTCGCAGCTTCTCCGTCGCCGGCACACCGTACAGAGGATTGCTTATAGCGCGCGGCCCTGTGCGCCTCATTGCGATCGACGACATCGAAGATGAACAGTCCGTGCTCCACCGCCTGCTCATCCTGTTCATCCTCGCGGGTTGCCTGGGCGTACTGCTCACCATCGCCGGCGGATACCTGCTCGGTTCGTGGACACTGCGGCCGCTCATGGCGGCGCGCGAACGCGAAAAGGAGCTGATGTCCGATGTGTCGCACGAACTGCGGACGCCGCTGTCAGCCCTGACGACACACGTGGAGTTGCTGCTGCGCCACGCGGAAGAACCGCTTTCCAGCCACATGCAGTGGATGGAGGCGATCTACGCCGAGGTCAGGCGGATGTCGCGCATGGTTCACGAACTGCTGGACCTGTCCAGACTGGAATCCGGCCATGATTTCCTGGAATTGTCCACAGTCTCCGTACGGGAACTGTGCGAGTCCGTGACCACCGTCTACGAGTCCGTGCTTGAAGCGGACGGACTCTCGTTTCATCTTCAGATGCAGGGAGACTGCCGGATCCAGGCGGACGCCATGCGTTTGCGCCAGTTGCTGATCATCCTGCTTGACAACGCGCGCAAGTACACGCGGCAGGGCAGTGTCACGCTCGCTGCGCACTGCGAAGCGGGAACGGCGGAGATCCGCGTCGCAGACACGGGGTGCGGCATGCCGGAAGACCTGCTGCAGAGGACGACAGAACGGTTTGCCAGAGGCCGTTCGCCGCGCCGCGGCGAACACTCGACGGGGCTCGGTCTCGCCATCGCCAAGCGCATCGTGGAGGCGCACAGAGGCAGGCTCACACTGCAAAGCACGGTCGGCGAAGGCACCGAAGTGATCGTGCGCCTGCGCACTGTGGATTAAGAGAGATTGACCGAAAGAGCGGGAAGCTTCGGTGCGGCATCACGCGCGGGGCTTTTGCGCGACCACGACCACCTCCGCATTGCACTGGAACCGCAACGGCGTCCGTTCATTGGCAAAATCGTCGCGCAAGGAGCCAAATGCGGCATCGTCGAGAATCCCTCGCGCATCCATGTCCGCGCGCGCCTGGTCAAGCCGCAAAAGTGCGTACGCGCGCGCCAGATCGCTGGGGAGATCAGGCGTTGCGGCGGCCGTCATGTCGACGTTCGCCTCCCGCACCAGCAGCCCCTGGGAGGCCAGATAATGGGCCAGTTTCCTTCCCACAAAACGATCGCCGCCACGGGCCTCCTGAAGCGCGTTGAACGCTGCGTTCAACCGGTCGTACGCCGCAGACGGAGGGTAGGACAAGGCGAACTGGTCGTCCACATCCACGCAATACGCGAAGCCGTCCGGCCGCAGAACGCGCGCGATCTCCCTGGCCGCCTCGTATGGCCGGTTCAGGTGTTGAAACAAAAAACGCGCCGCCACTACGGAAAAACTGTCCGTCGGAAACGGCATACTTGCCACATCCGCTTGGACAAAGGAAACGTCTCCCTGCAAAACGCCGCGCTCCCGCAGCGTGTCGCGGATCCAACGCCCGGCCGCAAGCATGTCCGGATTCTGGTCCACGGCCACCACTTCACACGGGGTGCCGCACGCCACATCAAAAGCGAGCGCGCCGAACCCTGCCCCGACATCCAGCCAACGCGCTCCGATGTCGGCCGATACCTTGGCAAGCTGGCTTCGTCTGCGCCGTCCGGTCAACAGCGTCTGCAACAAAAGCCAGGCGTCGTCCGCCGCGACAAAGCGCTCCAGATATTCCTGAAGCGCTTTATCAACCTGCTTGTAACGGTCTTCCACACCCGTCGGCGACACATCTTCCACCTCTTATTCGCCACACCTGAGCCAGCGTCTATTTTAGCCTGTTCAAAAAGAGGGCGGGGTTGACCCACGCAGTGCAATGGGACATGG
>JAKACR010000313.1 GCA_021821225.1 Bacillota bacterium
AGTTTCACCCTTCCTATGGCCGCGAGTTTCGCGTGCTTGGGCATACGGAACAGGAACCGACCAGCCTGATCGGGATGGAGCGGTTTTTGGCCAGCGGCCTGTTCAAGGGGGTGGGCGTGCGGACGGCCGAGCGTCTCGTGGGACAATTTGGCCTGAGGACGCTGGAGGTTTTGCAGGAACGTCCCGAGGAGATCGCCAAGGTCCCCGGCATCGCGGGCAAGAAGGCGCGGGCGATCGCCCAGGCGTTTGAGGCGCACCGCGATGTGGCGCGGTTGGGCGCTTTTTTGCGCGGACACGACCTACCGTTGCATCTGGCGCAAAAACTTGCGCGAACGTACGGTGGGGGCGCCGCAGCCGAGCAGGTGCTGCGGGTCAATCCATACCAGATTGTCGAGGATGTGCGCGGCATTGGCTTTCGAACGGCCGACGCGATCGCCCGCGCCATGGGCGTGTCGGAACACGCGCCGGAGCGTCTGGCGGCCGCATTGTTCCATGCATTGGACCAGGCGGGGGAGGAAGGCCATCTCTACCTTCCTTACGACAGTTGGCTTGCGGCCGCACAGAAGCTGACAGGCGCGCCCGCCGATCTGATTCGCGAAGTGGCGGGCGGGCTGTCGAACCGCAGCGGGGTTGTGTTCGAGGCGGACGAGGGCGGGGCGGTGGCGGTCTATCTTCCGCGCCTGCACAGAATCGAGCGCAATATCGCTCTCCGACTGTGCGCGCTGGCACTGCGGGAGGAGCAGCCGGCGGAGCGAGAGCTGACCGCTTCAGAAATGGCGGAGGAGGCGACAGCGCGGGAGGAGCGTCCGGCGGTGAACGGGGAGCGCGCCGTTGGCGGGGCGGAAGGCGGTCCGGTGGGTGTGGAACTGTCGGAAGCGCAGGAAGCGGTGGTGCGCGCGGTGAGACGCTATTCGCTCGTCGTGCTGACGGGCGGTCCCGGCACGGGCAAGACGACGACCGTGCGCCGAGTCGTGGAGGATGCCGTGCGCTGCGGCGAACAGGTGGTATTGACCGCTCCGACGGGGCGCGCCGCCAAGCGTCTGGCCGCCAGTGCTGGAGAGGAGGCGCGCACGTTGCACCGGCTGCTGGAGGTCGGGCAGCAAAACGGAGGCAGGTACGGTTTCGGGCGCGACCGGTCGCACCGGCTGGAGGGGGATCTGTTCATCGTCGATGAGACGTCGATGGTGGATGCGCCGCTTTTTTCGCATTTCCTCGATGCATTGCCGGATAAGGCGAGACTTCTGCTGGTCGGGGATCCGGAGCAACTTCCGCCCGTCGGTCCGGGCAGTGTGCTGCGGGACGTGATCGCGTCCGGCGCGGCGTGCGTACATGAGTTGGAACTTGTGTTCCGCCAGTCGCGGCACAGCCAGATCGTCCTGGCGGCGCACGCGGTGCGCGCCGGGCGGGTGCCGGACATGCCGCGGGCAGCGAATTCGGAGTATTACTTTATTGAAGAGGAGGACCCCGCGAAAACGGCGGATCTGGTTGTCGATCTGGCGACGACGCGGTTACCTCCTTATCTGGGACTCGACGCGCTGACAGGAGTCCAGGTGCTGGCTCCGATGCGCAAGGGTGTCTGCGGTCTGGACATACTCAATGAAAGGTTGAGCGAGCGGTTTGCCGCGCCGGACGCGCCGGCCGTCAGGGCGGGGATGCGGACAATCCGTTTGCGGGATAAATTGATGAATGTGAAAAATGATTATGAGCGCGATGTCTATAACGGGGATATCGGATTGGTCACCCGGCTTGACGAGGATGGCGTGGCCGTCCGTTTCGGCGAGGGGGGGGACGGGCGCGAGGTGTACTTTGAAAAGGCGGCGTGTGGACAGCTTGTGCACGCGTACGCGGTTTCTGTGCACAAGAGTCAGGGAGGGGAGTTTCCCTGCGTGGTGCTGCCGATTGTCCGGGAACACACCGTCCTTTTGAACAGGCAGTTGATCTACACCGCGGTGACGCGCGCCCGCTCACTGCTTGTGATTGTCGGGTCGCGCGCGGCGTTCGGGGCGGGCGTGCGGAGGGGAGATGTCGCGAAGCGGTACAGCCGGCTGCCCTGGAGGCTGGCCCATGCAATGGAGGCGGCCCGCGTGGAGGCTGAGCTGCGCGTGGAGGCTGAGCTGCACGTGGAGGCCGAGGGAATCATACAACCAGGCATTTGAAAGGTGGAGCCCGAAGTGGCGGACAGAGTGCTTGTGGTGGACGATGAGGAATCGATCCGCAAACTGGTTGAATACAATCTGGTCCAGGCGGGCTACGAAGTGACCGTGGCAGAGGACGGAGCAACTGCGCTTGAAATGGTGCATCAGCAGCGGTTCGACCTGCTGATTCTCGACCTCATGCTTCCGGGAATCGGCGGGATGGAGCTGTGCAAACGCCTGCGCCAGGAGCAGTCGAAGATTCCCATCATCATGCTGACGGCCCGCGGCGAGGAGATTGATCGCGTGCTCGGCCTTGAGATGGGGGCGGATGACTACGTGACAAAACCGTTCAGTCCGCGCGAACTGGTGGCGCGCACGCGCGCCGTATTGCGCCGCAATCCGGAGGAAACGGCAGGCGCCGGCGCGACGATCGACGCCGGGCCGCTGAGGCTGGATCTGGAGAAGTACGAGGTGACGATGCGCGGACAGGCGGTGGATCTGACGCCGCGCGAGTTTGAACTGCTGCACTACCTGCTCAAACACGCCGACAGGGTGGTCAGCCGCGATCAGTTGCTCGACCGCGTGTGGGGCTACGAGTATGCGGGAGATACGCGCCTAGTGGATGTGCACATCAGCCACCTGCGGGACAAGATTGAAGTGGATCCGAAATCGCCGCGGCACATCAAGACGGTGCGCGGGGTCGGCTACAAGTTCGTCAAGGGGGATGCGTGAGCGTGTCGGGGCGGCTGCTGGTCGACGGTCTTGCGGTGCTGGCGCTGCTGCTTGCGGGCGCGACCGTGTGGCTGACGGTGAAGTTGATCGGTGTCAAGCGGACGCACCGTGAGCTGATGGTCGCGATCAATGCGGCCCTGGATGAGGAACGGGCGCTGGATGGCATGGATGCGCCGCGTGTGGCGAACAATTGGCGGGACGACCTCGACCATCTGGCGGAGCGGATTCACGCGCTCACCTCCGCGATCGGTGAGGAACGCGAGGAGACGCTGCAGGAACGGAGCAAAATGGCGGGTGTGCTCAGCCACATTTTGAGCGGGGTTATCGTGATCGACCGGGCCGGGCGCGTGGTGCTGGCCAATGAGGCCGCCGAGCGGCTGTTCGGTCTCACGGAGCAGGAGATGATCGGCAGGTGGCACTGGGAGCTGGGACACCACTACGGTCTGGCGTCGATTGTCGATGAAACCATCGCGCTCGGGACGGTGCAAAAGCGCGAGGTGCAGTTTCACAAGCCGCAGGAGTTGACCCTGGAGGCGAATGTCACGCCGATCCTACAGTCGAGCGGCACGATTTCTGGCGCGGTGGTGCTGCTGCACGATGTCAGTGAATGGCGACGTCTGGAGCGGATGCGGAGTGATTTTGTGGCCAATGTGTCGCACGAACTACGCACGCCCATCACGGGACTCAAGGGGTTTGCGGAAACCTTGCTGGACGGTGCGCTGGACGATCCGCCCACGGCGCGGGAATTCGTAAAGATCATGAAGGAAGAGGCGGACAGGCTGGGCAGACTG
>JAKACR010000314.1 GCA_021821225.1 Bacillota bacterium
TTCCGGACAGCGCGCAATCTCGACGCCCCGCCGGACAAGAGCCTGTTCCCGCTCCGTGGAAGCCCGATCAGAACAGGCGACGAGCGTCGGCGCCGCCTGATCCTGAACGACCCTCGCCGTCCGGGGCAACCGCAAAAGACTGTCCAACACCACCCGCAACGGCTGGCGGGCGGCGAGTTCTTCCTTCCCCTGCGAATCGGGAAAGCGCACCGTGAGCGCGGGATCGTCCTGCAACACCGTCCCCGCTCCCACCAGCACGGCATCCACACGCGAGCGCAGCGCGTGGACTTCACGCCGCGCCGCGGCGCCTGTGATATAGCGGCTTTCGCCGCCGCTCGCCGCGATGAACCCGTCAAGCGTGGCCGCCAGTTTCAGCGTGACATACGGCAGTCCGCCGTCCGCAAAGTGAAGGTATGCGGCATTGTCACGCCGTGCCTCATCGCCCAGACAGCCCACCGCGACAGCGACGCCGGCCGCCCGCAGACGCGCTATGCCCTGCCCCGCCACCCAGGGGGAAGGATCCTCCACCGCCGCCACGACCCTTGTGACACCCGCCGCGATGAGCGCGTCGGCGCATGGCGGCGTGCGACCGTGGTGGGAACACGGCTCAAGCGTCACGTACAGCGTGGCGCCTTGCGCCGCGGCGCCCGCCATGCAAAGCGCGTGGACCTCGGCATGCGCTTCCCCGGCGCGCAGGTGGACGCCGACACCTACCACCGCGCCATTCTTGACGAGGACAGCACCGACTATCGGATTGGGGCTGGTCTGTCCTGCCGCCATCCGTGCAAGTTCGATTGCCATGTTCATGTAGTGCTCATCATCCATGCATACCAGCCTCCGTTGTGGGCATGTCCAAAAAAGAGGCAAAAAAAGCGTCCTGACCATTCAGGGCGCACAAGAAGCAAGAGATCCGGGCATGCCCGCTTCCCCGCTTCTCCTTCTTTCATCCGGACTGTACCGTCGGTACTGGAATCCCACCAGTTCGTGCCGCAATCGGCTCGTGGACTCTGCTTGCGCATCACCACCGGTCGGGAATTGACATCTGTCTCACCCTGCCCCGAAGGAGTCTGTTTTTCGGACCGTTCCGGCCCTATTATCCTAAGTATAGCACAAAACACCGGGGTAAAGACGGAGGGCGCCTTGTACCCAGCGCTGAAGCGGAGGGGCTTTACGGCGCATTTGACAAAACGGCGGCGGGCCGCCCACGGGCGGGCCGCCGTTCACGCGGCCCGCAGGGCGCGCGCTCCTCCTTTGCGGATGAACGTCGACACGTACGGCCAAACAGAGCCCACGGCACCGACCATGCCGCGAAACAAGCCAAACCACTGCAACACACGCGGTATCCAGGCAAGCATCGTCAACAATCTGATTCCTCCCCAAAGTGACAAGTCAAGCCGCTCCCGTACAATATGAGCCGCAGCACCGCGCGGCAGCGGCTTGCGCCCGGTTCGTCGCAACCAGTTCGCTGCGCGCGGCAGGCGACGCACAACAGGCGTTCAGTCCGCCACGTCCAGGCGAACCAGGTCATCCAGTGTTTCCCTGCGCACGACCAGGCGCGCGGCGCCGTCCTTGACCAGCACCACAGCGGGCCGGGGCAAGCGGTTGTAGTTGCTCGCCATCGAATAATTGTACGCTCCGGTGCAATACACGGCGAGAATGTCGTCCGCCCGCACCTCCGGCAACGCCACGTCCCAGATCAGCATGTCGCCGCTCTCGCAGCACTTGCCCGCAATCGACACGATCTTTGCTTCGGGCTCAGTCATGCGATTGGCAATGCTCGCTTCATACTTAGCGCCATAGAGCGCAACGCGCGGATTGTCCGTCATTCCACCGTCTACCGCAATATACGTGCGCACGCCGGGGATATCCTTGCGACTGCCCACGCGATAAAGTGTCGTCCCCGCCTCGGCGATCACGCTGCGCCCCGGTTCGAGCACCAGCGTTGGCACATCCATTCCCCGCGCCGCGAAGGAAGTTCGCACCGTGTCAATGATCGCGGCCACCAAGGTCTCAATCGGCGGGACCATGTCCTCCCGCGTGTAACGAATGCCCAAACCGCCGCCCAGATTGAGCACGGACAGTCCCACATTCGCCTCATCGCGCAGGTGGACGTACGTCTCAGCCATCCGTTCTGCGGCGACGCGAAATCCCTCCACATCGAAAATCTGCGACCCGATATGGGAGTGCAATCCGCGCAGATGCAGGGCAGGCTTATCCTGAACCTCTGCAACAGCGCGCATTACCTGTCCGCTGAACAGATCAAAGCCGAACTTAGAATCCTGTTTGCCCGTCGTGATAAACTCATGCGTGTGTGCGTCCACGCCGGGGGAAACGCGCAGCAGGATGTCGACCTCGCGGCGCTCGCCAAGCGCAAGTTCATTCAACAGGTTGATCTCGTAAAAATTGTCCACCACAAAGTATGCGATCCCGGCGCGCAGTCCGTACAAGATTTCTTCCCGCGTCTTGTTGTTGCCGTGCATGAGAATGTTGGCGGGATCGACACCCGCCGCCAGCGCGGTGTGCAATTCGCCCGCCGACACGGCATCGATCCACAGCCCCTCCTCCCCGGCAATCCGGCACACGGCGATCGATGAAAACGCCTTGGAGGCATAGGTGACGGCGTAAGACAGGCCGCTTGCCTCGAACGGTCTCTTGTAAGCCCGCATCCTGTCGCGGATCAGATCCTCGTCGTACACGATGAGCGGAGTGCCGAATTGTTCGGCCAGATCTGTTGCGCGGCAGCCGGCAATGATCAACTGGCCATCGGGGTCAATCTTGCTGTTGCCTTGCAAAAACATTCTGTTAATCCTCTCTCTGTGAATAAATTGACTTATGTTGAACAAAGCCGTCGCCTTCCTGAGTAAGTAGCGAGCGCTGTTCATGGGCCGATATCTAGGGGAGATGTGATAAAGTCTACTGAACAGGCGATCTGATTTCAGATATCGCGTT
The DNA here is from genome assembly GCA_021821225.1 of Bacillota bacterium. The sequence continues at coordinate 2,950 of JAKACR010000314.1, forward strand.
TGAGGCTTCAGTCAAACGGATATCTACTAGATTTCGCCTGTTGGAATTTGGTTTATCACATGTCCCCTTGACATTATAAACCGTCGCACACTTTCAGGCCAGATCCTCACGGATGGTCTGCAGAATGCGCTTTTCCAAACGCGACACCTGGACCTGAGAAATATGCAAAATTTCCGCCACCTCGGACTGCGTCTTGTCGCGAAAGAACCGCTCGTACACAATGAGTCGCTCGCGCTCTGGCAGCCGCGCCAACACATCGTGCAAAGCCAGCCGGTCAAACCACTTTTCCTGGTCCACATCCGCAATCTGGTCTCCGAGATAGATGGGATCTCCGTCATTCTCGAATACAGTCTCGTGAATGGAGGCCGGTGCGCGGATCGCTTCCTGCGCGAGTACGATTTCGGACGGTTCCATGCCGAGCGCTTCGGCCATTTCGTTGATGCGCGGCTGGCGTCCCAACTGCTTGGCCAGTTCATCTCTCGTCCGACGGATGTTGCGGGCCGTCTCCTTCAAGGACCGGCTCACCTTCAGCGTGCTGTCATCCCGCAAAAATCGCTGGATTTCTCCGATGATCATGGGCACCGCATACGTTGAAAACTTCACGTCGTACGACAGGTCGAACTTGTCGATCGCTTTCATCAGCCCGATGCAGCCAATCTGAAACAAGTCGTCCGCTTCAATGCTGCGTCCCAGGAACCGCTGTACGA
>JAKACR010000025.1 GCA_021821225.1 Bacillota bacterium
TGCTCGCGGCTGCGGGCCCCGATTTGCGGACACTCCTCGTCGCGGTGGCGTTCGGAGTCGCAGGAGGACTGTCGTCGACGGTGGTCACGATTGGCATCCTCCCGTATCTGGAGACGTTCTTTGGCGGCATCACGCATATGGGCCTGCTGGAACTGGCCAATCCAAACCATCCATTGCTGCGCAGGCTGTTGCTGGAGGCGCCGGGCACGTACCACCACAGTCTGATCGTCGGCAACCTGGCCGAGGCGGCGGCCCAGACCATCGGCGCGGACGGCCTGGTCTGCCGCGTCGGAGCGTACTACCACGATGTGGGGAAGATGAACCGTCCGATGTTCTTCGTCGAAAACCAGATGTCCGACGAAAACCCGCACGACAAGATCGCCCCGAATCTGTCGTACTTCATTATCACGGCGCATGTTTCCGACGGCCTCGCCATGCTGCGGGCGCACAGGCTGCCAGAGCCGATCCGGGCCATCTGCGCCGAACACCACGGGACCACCATTCTGTGGTACTTTTACAATAAGGCGGCCGAGGAGTACAAACAGCTGCCTGAGGATCAGCGGGAGCAGGCGCCCACGTTGGACGAGTATCGGTACCCGGGTCCGCGGCCGCAGTCCCGGGAGGCTGCCATCGTGATGATCTGCGACGCGATCGAGGCGTCCGTCCGGGCGATTCGTCAACCGACGCCGGCGCGTATCGAGGAGACGATCCGCAAGATTATCAAGGATCGGCTCGCGGACGGGCAACTGGATCAGTGTGATGTGACGCTCAGGGATCTGGACCGTATGGTTGATGCGTTCATGGCCACATTGAAAGGGATCTATCATGAACGCATCGAGTACCCTGACCCGGCCAAGGTGCTGGAGGCGCAAACCAAGTGAGCGGCGAGCGGGTGACGCGCGGCGCATGGCGCGGCGGCAAGCGCATCTCGATGTGAAAGTGGGGAATAGAGGATGATGGGCGAAGAGCACGACAAGCCCGGCGTGGCGGCGGCTGATTCAAGTGATGGCAGACTGGATGTTGACGTGCAGTTTGAGGTTCCCACGCTGCCGGGACTGCCGCGCGGGCGAGTGCGGGACATCGTCTCGCTGGTGTGCCGCGGTGTGGCGGCGTCGGAGGGTGTGGAGGGCGCCGAGGTGGCCGTTTCGATTGTGAGCGACTGGCGCATCCGCGAATTGAACGGCAAATACCGCGGCATGGACGCGGTAACGGACGTCTTGTCGTTCGCCATGCGCGAGACGGTCGACGGGGCGCCGTCTCCAACGGATGGCGCGGGGGCGGCGCTCGGCGATGTCGTGGTTTCCTGGCCCCGGACCAAGGCGCAGGCCAAGGAATACGGCCACGGCCTGGAACGGGAACTGGCGTTTCTGGTCGCGCATGGACTGCTCCACCTGCTTGGATACGATCATCAATCCACGGAGGATGAGCAGGTGATGGTGGGGCGCCAGGAACAGGTGCTCTCGTCTCTCGGCTTCACGCGATGACGCGGCATGAGAGCGCTCCTGCGGAGTTTCCGATACGCACTGGACGGCCTTGCCTACGCGCTGGTGACGCAACGCAATATGCGTCTCCACTTCGCGGCAGCGTTTGTCGTCGTGATCCTGTGCGCCGTGTTGCAGGTGGACGCCTTCGAGATCCTGTCGGTCCTGTCGGCGATAACGCTCGTGATGGCGCTCGAACTGGTCAATACTTCCATCGAGCAGGTGGTGGATCTCCTGACGCAGGAACACCGGCGCGCGGCCAAGATTGCCAAGGACGTCGCGGCGGCGGCGGTGTTCGTGGCGGCGGTGAACGCCGTGGTGGTCGCTTATCTCGTGTTTTACAACAAACTGGATCCGGCGCGCTGGCGTGCTCCCGCTTCCCTGGTGCAGGCGCCGTACCCCGGGGTGCTGCTGGTCGGCGCCATTTTGCTCATCGTGACGACTGTCGCGCACGCCCTGCGCACTCGCCAGGTGAAGCGCGGTGATTGAGGGTGGGATCAAAGTGGACGACAGGGTGTGGGAAGACCTCCGCCGCGCGGCGGAGGATGTCCGCGCACACGCGCATGTGCCGTACTCCGGCTTCGCCGTCGGTGCGGCGCTGCTCGGTGACGACGGAAGGATCTACAGCGGATGCAATGTCGAGAACGCGTCCTATGGCTTGACCATCTGCGCGGAGCGCGCGGCGGTCGCGAACATGGTCGGCGCCGGGGGCCGGGCGATCGCGGCCGTGTTTGTGGTGGCGGACGCGGACCGACCCGTTCCGCCGTGCGGCGCCTGCCGCCAGGTCTTGCAGGAGTTTGCCCCCGCGCGCGCACCGCTTCGCATGGCCAATCTGCAAGGCGCGGTGCAGGACGCGTCGCTCGGCCAGTTGCTGCCCTTTGCTTTCTCGAAGGAGGATCTGGACTCGTGACCATGAGCCGTGAACAAGAGCAGAAGTCGGGGTTTGTGACGCTGGTCGGCAGGCCGAATGTGGGCAAGTCGACCCTGGTCAACAGGCTCGTCGGGCAGAAAATCGCCATCATGTCGGATAAGCCGCAAACGACACGAACCCGCATTCGCGGCATCCTGACCACCCCGGAGGGCCAGGCTGTGATTCTTGACACCCCGGGCATGCACCGACCGCATCACCGACTCGGGGAACACATGGTGGAAGTCGCGGCAAGTTCGATGCGCGACGTGGATATCCTTTTGTGCGTTGTGGACGCCGCGGCCGGGCACGGGCGCGGCGACGACTATGTCCTGGAGAAGGTGCGGGAGTCGCGCACGCCGGCGTTTCTCATCCTGAACAAGATCGACGCCATCGCCAAGGAGGAACTCCTGGCGCAGATCGACCTGTACCGCGGCCTCCACTCGTTTGCCGAGATTATTCCGGTGTCGGCACTCACCGGAGAGCAGGTCGGGCTCGTGCGAGATCTCATTTTCGAGCACCTGCCATATGGTCCGATGTACTACCCGCCCGACGTCGTGACGGATCACCCGGAGCGCTTTGTCATCGCCGAACTGATCCGCGAAAAAGTGTTGCTGCTGACGAGGGAAGAAGTGCCGCATGCGGTGGCGGTTGTGGTGGAGCAACTCGAACGCCGCGCCGACTCCGACGCGCTGTACATCCACGCGCACATTTACGCGGAACGCGATTCGCAAAAGGCCATCCTGATCGGAAAGGGTGGCGAGATGCTAAAGCGGGTCGGGACGCTGGCGCGGCGGGATATCGAGCGGATTCTCGGTTCGAGGGCGTATCTGGAGTTGTGGGTGAAGATCAAAAAGGACTGGCGCAATCACGACCATTGGCTGCGCAGCTTCGGTCTGCATGATGAATAGGGCGCCTGAGACAATGCACTGGACCCGGGTGTTGGCGGAACGTATTGGCAGCCGGCGGCGGGTATAAGGTGGGGCTCTAATAAGGCACCCTATGTCGTGAGTCGCATTGCCCGCGATCACGGCGGCGGAGGATGAAAATCCCACACGTCAAGCTCGCACGCCGATCCAGCGGTGGACCAGCGATCGAACGAAGGCTCGCTGGGTCGCCCGTGTCCCTTCGCTCGTCGCGAGTTGTGCGGCGCTTCCGCGCTGTCTGAGCAGGAGCAAAGGGATACGGGCGGCTGGCACAGACCCGGCGTTAGCGGCTGGCACATTCTCCTACAGAATGCAACGGATTTCACTGCGATCGACAGGTCTGGGGGATGTGATTCACTACGGCACGACCTGTTGGCGGCACGAGCGGTGGGGTCAGGCAGCACAAGAACTGGGCATAAAACACCTAAAAACTCCCATTTTAAACCCACGTCTTGGTATTATTCCGCACACAGCACCAAAAACCGGTGCTAAGACTCAATGGAATGGAAGGGTGTGGGAGGACTTGCGCCAGATTCAGTGCCTATTGTGCGCCAAGGTGATCTGCGCGACCCTCGCGCGCGACATCCTGGGCTTGCGGTACTCTTCTCGGCACAACATGCCCAACTGAGCAGCCATCCATGGCGCTACACCCTCCGACAACGATTGCATTTGCGGTATGGCGTAAGGACGGCTGGCGAAGAAGGTAGTGTAACGATGGTGCTGTGAGCCCAATGGGCGGACCCTCGCCATGTGGATTTTCTGGGTAGACCGCCATGTGCGGCGCAACCGCACGAGAGCGGATCATGAAAATGCGCCTCAATCGGGCGCCGCAGATGGCGCGGTACAGGCAGGCTCGTATTTTCTGGGTAGAGGATGATTGCAATGCGAGAGTTCCTCTGGGGATACTTCTGCCGGACGGGAGTAATCGACGCTTACCTGCTGTACAAACGACACGGGGCTCCCGTTCTTAGGGGGAGCCTGAAAACCGCGCTGCCGCCTCCCGGCAAGCGCGCCCCCTGAACTGGGGGAGCGGGCGCCGGGGCGGATTGACGCCAGGGGAACTATGATCATCCAAATCAGGGCGGGTTCCAAAGGGCCTACATACACATAACGTCCGACCACGGCCCCGGACGCCCTGTTGGGGATGATTCCGCCCGCCTCGCGGAGTTGATCACAGTTCCCGAAGGGGGGAGCGGGCATCCGAGTGCTGGAGAACGTTTCGGGTATTATTCTACAAACCAGGCCATACGGTGAGTCGCACCGCACCGCCGTGCTTTTAACCGAACGGTTCGGAGCCGTCCGGGTCTTTGCGTATGGCGCGCAAAAGGCGCGCGGTCCTCTGCACTCCAGTGTTCAGGCGCTGGTCAGGGGACTTTTTTTGTTGCGCACTGGCGATGGCAAACCTGGGGAACTCGTGCAGGGCGTCGTGCTCGACATGTACGACGCCCTCCGTTCGGATCTGCGCCGGGCGGCGTACGCTCAGGCGGTGCTGGAACTTGTGTTGGCGGCGTGTCGCGATGACGCGCAGCACACGGGCGCGCGGCTGTATCGGGCGACGGAAGCGGCGCTCGCCGAGTTGCGCGGCGCGGCGCCGGGGCGCTTGGCTGTAGCGCGGATGGGACTGGCCGTGGCGCGCGAACTCGGCGTCGCACTGTCGTGCGATCGCTGTGCGGCGTGCGGCGGCAAACCGGACGGAGGGCCCTGCTACAGTGTCGCGGCGGGAGGGTTGCTGTGCGCGAGTTGCTGCGCGGCCGCGGGGCCGGGGGTGGTCGGGGTGCTGCGATTGCGCGGCGCCTTGCGCGCCCTGGAGTGGATTTGTCGGACCGACGGCGGTGCGCAAGACGGCGGCGCGCAGAGCCCGACGCAAGCCGCGGAGGCCGGGAAGAGCGGTGCGGCGCCCGACATTTCGGAGGAGTCCGCGCGGCTCGTTCTGCAAGTCGTGCTGGCGCATTTGACGGAGTACGGCGGAATTGTGCTAAAGTCGTTACGAGTGCTGGACGCGGTGGACTGATCGCAGATGGAGGAGCGTGGCGGGATGGTGGATTTTCAGACGATGATCATCCGCCTGCAGGCGTACTGGGCGGAGCAGGGGTGCATTATCGTGCAACCGTACGACGTCGAAACGGGCGCGGGGACGATGAATCCGATGACCTTCCTGCGGGCCCTGGGCCCGGAAGACTGGAACGCGGCGTACGTGGAGCCGTCGCGGAGGCCAGCGGACGGCCGCTACGGAGAGAATCCGAACAGGGTATACCAGCACCACCAGTTCCAGGTGATCATGAAGCCGTCGCCGGACGATATTCAGGATCGCTACCTGGAGTCGCTCGCGACGCTTGGCATCGCGCCGGCGGAACACGACATCCGCTTTGTGGAGGATAACTGGGAGGCGCCGACGCTCGGAGCCTGGGGACTGGGCTGGGAAGTGTGGCTTGACGGGATGGAAGTCACACAGTTCACGTATTTTCAGCAATTGGGCGGCATCGATGTACGCCCCGTCGCCGTGGAGGTGACCTACGGTCTTGAGAGACTGGCCACCTATATCCAGGATGTCGATAGCGTCTACGACTTGACATATGCTCCGGGGGTTTCCTATGGCGATGTGTTTCGTGTCGCGGAATACGAACACAGCGCGTACAGCTACGAGGTCTCGTCCGTCGACCGCCTGCAGGAGTGGTTCGCCGGGTACGAGGCGGAGGCCGGCGCGGCGCTTGCGCGCGGGCTTGTATTGCCCGCCTACGACTATGTCCTGAAGTGTTCGCACGCGTTCAATCAACTGGACGCGCGCGGTGCGCTGTCCGTTACGGAGCGCACGGCGTACATCGGGCGCGTGCGGCAGTTGGCGCGCTTTACTGCCGCAGCGTACGTTGCCCCCTTTCTGCGCGCGGCGCGGAAGGAAGAGGGGGACCAGGGATGAGTCGCGCGGACTTTTTGCTGGAAATCGGGGTGGAGGAGCTGCCCGCACGGGATGTGCAGATGGCGCTCGATGAACTGCGCGCCGCCCTGCACGCTGCGCTGGCGGAGGAACGCCTTGCGCACGAGGGGATTGACATGTTCGGGACGCCGCGCCGGCTGGCCCTGCTGGTGCGGGGTCTCGCGGACCTGCAGGCGGACCGCGTGGAGACGGTGCGCGGTCCGGCGCTTTCTGCGGCGCGCGACAAAACGGGGGGATGGAGCGCTGCGGCCCTCGGGTTTTGCGCGTCACGGGGCGTCCGGCCCGACGAACTGGACGTGCGCGACACGCCGCAGGGTCCTTATGTCTTTGCGCACAGAAACGCGCCTGGGCGCCCGGCGTCCGATGTTCTGGCTCAACTCCTGCCGGACGTCGTGATGAACCGTGACTGGCCCCGGAGCATGCGGTTCGGCGTCGCGGACCAGCGCTTCCTGCGACCCATACGCTGGATCGTCGCGCTTTACGGCGACTCGGAGGTGCCGGTGAAGATCGCCGGACTGCGCGCGCGCGCCCTGACGCGCGGTCACCGCACCCTCGCGCCGGACCCGCTCCCGCTCGGGCGCGCGCAGGACTATGTGACGCAGATGCGCGAGGCGTACGTCGAGGTGGATATCGCCAGGCGTCGGGCGCTGGTGCGTGAACAGGTCGAGCAGGCCGCCCGCGACGCGTCGTTATGCGCGGATATGGATGCGGCCTTGCTGGATGAAGTGACGCAACTCGTGGAGTACCCGACAGCCTTTCTCGGCGCGTTTGACCCGAGCTTGCTCACGTTGCCGGCCCGTGTGATCGCGACGACGATGATGGCGCACCAGCGCTACTTTCCCGTGCGAACGGAGCAGGGCGATCTTGCCCCGTTCTTTGTCGGCGTGCGAAATGGAGACGGGCGGCAGATCGCCAACGTGGTGCGCGGCAACGAGAAGGTCCTTTCGGCAAGATTGGCGGACGCCGCTTTCTTTTACGCTGAGGACCTTAAAGTGTCTCCCGCAGGCTGGCGGGAACAGTTGAGTCGTATCTCGTATCACGAGAAACTCGGTTCGATGGCCGATCGGGAGCGGAGGATCGGCGAGATAGCCCGCGGCGTGGCCGACGCACTGGACCTTGCGGAGGACGCGCGCGAAGATCTTGACCTGGCGTGCACACTCGCGAAGTTCGACCTTGCGACGCACATGGTTCGCGAACTCCCCGAGCTGCAGGGCTACATGGGCGCCCACTACGCGCGCGCGGCGGGTGCGCCGCCGCAGGCGGCGGCGGCCGTCGCGGAGCAGTACGCACCGGAGCTTGCCGGTTCGCCTATCGCGGAGTCCGTGGTCGGTCAGGTGCTGGCGGTGGCGGAGAAAGCCGAACGGCTTGTCGGCGGATTCGCCGTTCACGGGGCGCCCACGGGCTCGCAGGATCCTTACGGACTGCGGCGCGCCGCCATGGGAATCGTTCGGACGCTGGTGGAGGGTCGGCTTGAACTCAGCTTGAGCCGTCTCGTTTCCATGGTTGGACGCGTTTTGAGCGAGGACGGCAAAGCCCGGGTGGTGATCCATGAGGAGCTCGAAGCTGCCGTGCGCGATTTTCTCTCCGCCCGCGTGCGTGTATTGCTGGTTGATGGCGGCGCGCGGCAGGATCTCGTGGATGCGATCATGGCTGTGCGGATGAACGAGCCGTGGCGGGCCGCGCTCTTGGCGGACCGTCTCGGGGGCGCTGTCGAGGGCGCGTCGCACCGGGCGCTCGGGGGATTGACCAAGCGGGTGGGGAATCTGGCTGCCAAAGGCGGCGCGAACCGCGCCGTGGATCAGGCGCTGTTCGAGGACGACAGCGAGCGCGTGCTGCAGGCCGCGCTGGACGCAGCGGAGCGCGACGCACGGGCCGCGCTGGAACAGGACGACCCGGGTGCGGCGTTGCTGGCGCTGCTGGCGCTCGAAGGGCCGATAACAGATTTCTTCGCGGCCGTGATGGTGATGGACGACCGCGACCCGGTCCGCAGGAACCGCCTGGCGCTGCTTGTCAGGACGCACGGCGTGCTGACGTCCGTGCTGGACCTCAGCCGCATCTCACAGGCCTGAGGCGCGGGCGACGGGCGCTTGTCCGCGGCGACTGTCAGGCGGTGAGCGAGAAGGCGTGTTGAAACTGAATGTCGGACCAGAGGAAAACGATCGCAATCATAATGCCGAGCCAGAAGTAACGGTTGCGAACCAGTTTGCCGTTCAATGAAAATGGCGCTCCTACCTGGTAGCTGAAGAACTTTGCCGTTATAAAGCCGCAGCCAAGCATGAGCAGGACGGCAAAAAACAGGTGATGAAGGCTGTGCAAGGCCAGACTCCTCTCCGGTTGGCGATCGGAGGCGCTCCGACCTACGGCCGGACGCACTCTCTCTGTGCATTGTACCAACTGTTCGCGCATTGGCCAAGCGGGTGTCGCAGGATTTTATGAAAGGGTGAGCAGTGTGCAGCGGATGTCGCATGGCGTCGTCTTCATCGTATCCGATTCGGTCGGAGAAACCGCTGATTTTGTCGTTCGGGCGGCCGCCAGTCAGTTTGACCACAACCGCGTGGAGATTCGCCGTTTCCCGTATGTCGACCAGGAGGACACGATACGCGGCATCGTCAAGGAGGCGGCGGACTGCGAGAGCTTTATCGCGTACACGCTGATCCTTCCTTCCCTGCGCGCCGCCATGCAGCGCGAAGCGCAGCGGGTGGGCGTGCTGACCGTGGATATCATGGGGCCGATGATGGCGGCGTTTCAAGGGGTATTTCGCGTTGCGCCCGCGTTGCGGCCGGGCTTGCTGCACCGACTTGACGACGAGTACTTCCGCCGCGTCGAGGCCGTGGAGTTTGCCGTAAAGAGCGACGACGGCCGTGATACGCGCAACCTGTTGCGGGCGGACGTCGCGCTGATCGGCGTGTCGCGCACGTCAAAGACGCCGCTTAGCATGTACCTGGCGCACAAACAGTTGCGCGTGGCCAACGTTCCGCTGCTCCCGGAGAGCCGTCCGCCGGAGGAACTCTTCGCTCTGCCGCGGGAGCGAGTGATCGGACTGACCATCAACGCGGAGCAGCTTTACAGCGTCCGGCGCGAGCGCCTGCGCACCCTCGGGCTCGCCGACGACGCGAGTTACGCGCAGCCCAGGCGGATCCAGGAGGAGTTGCGTTTCGCCGAAGCGGTGATGAAGAGGGTCGGTTGCCGCATGATCGACGTGTCACAGCGGGCGGTTGAGGAGATTGCCGGGCTGATTCTGGAACACGTGCGCACAACGAGCCGGCAGAATCGCATGCTATGAGCGTTTGGCCGCCATGTGCGGAATTTCTGTGGTAAATGAAATGCTCCGTTGCAGCGGAAGGATTATTTTCGCGCAAGTGCGTACATCTATATAGAAGATCACCGCGTCCGAAGGAAGGCACACCCAACGGGAGGGCATGCAACATGTTTAGATGTGGGAAACATGAGACAGACTAGTCAAATGTCGAACGCTTTGTGGACGGCGATGCGCAGAGAGGATAAATTTCTCCGCTCAACGGCAGGAAAGTGTAGAACGTTGGCGAATAAAGTTACCATACGGAAATCGAGTGAACGTCGCACGAAGCTGCGCTGCGCACAGCGCCAGACCCCACGGCAACTTGCGGGCCGCGGGGGCCGCGCCGACCAGGCAGCGCGATGCGAACTCGCATTTTAGAGTAGGCATGCGTTCAGGCACCCGAATCGCGAAGGCTGGGATGGCGGGCATGCGTATTCCGGACGACTTTATTTCCCTTCTGCTTGAGAAGATTGACATCGTCGATGTCATCTCCGATCACGTCTTGCTAAAGAAAACAGGGCGCTCATTGGTGGGCCTGTGTCCCTTCCATTCGGAAAAGACTCCGTCCTTCCATGTGACTCCGGGAAAAGGTCTGTACTACTGTTTCGGATGCGGCGCGGCCGGAACGGCGATCACTTTTCTCATGGAGATAGAACAGCTTCCTTTTGTACAAGTGATCGAGAAACTCGCGCAAAAGACGGGCATTGCCATGCCGTCGCTTCACGCTGACGCTCCTTCCGACCGCGGCAGGGAACGGCGGATGGAACTGCTTCGGGTTCACGAACTGGCAGTAAAGTTCTACAACCACATTTTAATGAATCATGATGGTGGATCGCAAGCCCTTCAGTACCTTTTGGGCAGAGGACTTGCAAAAAAGACCGTCGCGGACTTCTTCTTGGGCTATGCCCCGGGAGGCGGGCGGGTTCTTGTCGACTTCCTGCGGCGGCGCGGCGTGGCCTCCGCGCTGATGGTGGAGGCTGGTCTGGCGGTCGTGGACGATGCGGGGGAGATGTTTGACCGTTTCCGCGGGCGTGTGATGTTTCCCATCGCCGACGGTCAGGGACGGTTTGTCGGCTTCGGCGGCCGGGCTACGGGATCGGCCCAGCCAAAGTACCTGAACAGTCCCGAGACGGCGCTGTTTCGCAAGGGACACCTGCTGTACGCGTACGATCGCGCGCGGCAGGCCATCCGCAAGTCTGGCCGCACGCTGTTGCTTGAGGGGTACATGGATGCGATCGCGCTGCACCAGCATGGGTTCGCCAACGCCGTGGCGGGTCTCGGCACGGCGCTCACGGGGGAACAGGCGAGTCTCCTGTCCCGGGTCGCGTCGGAGGTCGTGATCGTTTACGACGGGGACGACGCCGGCAGGAGCGCGGCCGTTCGGTCCGCCGAGACGTTGCGGCAGGCGGGAGTGGCCGTCCGGGTCGCCGTCCTGCCGCAGGGCGTCGATCCCGACGAGTGGATTGGCGCAAATTCGGCGGAGCGCTTTGCGTCCGAGGTGGTCGATCAGGCGGGCAGCGCCGTTCTGTTTGAACTGCGGCATCTGACGCGCGGTCATCCGGCGCACCTGACCACCGGACGCATCGGCTACCTGAAGGACGCCATGGCTGTCGTCGCGCGCGAGCCCAGTGCCCTGGAGCGTGAAGCCGCCCTCGAATGGCTGAGTGAGACGTATGGGATGTCGCGCTCCGCCCTGCGGGAGGATCTGCAGTTGTACTTGCGCGACCGCGCGCGGTCCGGCGCCGCCAGCCGCGCGCGGTCGCGCCCAGAGTTGCCCGGCCCCATCCCGGTCGGGGCGGAGGACATTCCGCAGGCTCACCAGGCCGCAGAGCGACAGCTGTTGGCGAAGATGCTGACCGACGCGACCGTGGCGGCGCAGGTGCAGGACGCCTATCCGTTCGAATTTTCGGTGCCGCTGCACAGCGCCTTGCAGGCGTATCTGTATCAGTTCTATGAGGAACGCGGCGCTGCCGATCCCGTCGTGTTTTTGAGCGGATTGGACGATGCCGCGGTTGTGTCGTTTGCGGTTGGTCTGCTGCACGGCGACCCGGCCAGGGTGAACGCTGTGGAGCAGGAGGCGGCTTCCGGGCGTGACGGTGACGTGGTGGGCGACTGCATTCGCTGCCTTCGGAGCTACGCCGCGGAGCAGGAAATGGATCGTCTGTCCGCCCGCATGAAGCTGGCGTTGGAACAGGGCGACGCCGAGATGCTGCGCACCTTGCAACAGAGGCTTCTCGAGTTGCACCTCGAGCGTGCAAACGCGAAGCGGCAAGCCACAGTCACCGGATAACCCAGGCAACCCGACGCCTCGTCAGGGGAGCGGGAATAAGGCCGATGGAAGGGAATGCGTGCTGGTGCGAAGGCTTGCGCTGTTGTCTGTCGATGGTCCGCAGGATCGAGAGGAGGAGCGGGTTATGAACAAGGAGTTGCTGCAAGACGACGCGCAAGCGGAACCGACGCTTGAGGAAGTGCGCGAAAATCTGCTCGCCTCGGGCAAGAAGCGGGGAGTCTTGGTCTACACCGAGATCATGAATCGGATGTCTCCTTTCGATCAGGACAGTGACCAGATTGATGACTTCTTCGAACAGCTGACCGATCTCGGGATTGAAGTCGTGAATGAGGCCGAGGAAGAGAGCGACGACAGCGAGGAGTCCGATCCGCCCCTGGAGCTTGGCGCCGATGAGACGCGTTCCGAGGAGGAACTCGATCTGAACGACCTGAGCGTCCCTCCGGGCATCAAGATCAACGACCCTGTCCGCATGTATCTCAAGGAGATCGGACGCGTTCCCCTGCTGTCTGCGGACAACGAGATCGAGCTGGCAAAACGGATCGAAATGGGCGATGAAGAGGCAAAACGCAGACTGGCGGAGGCCAATCTGCGCCTCGTGGTCAGTATCGCCAAACGGTATGTCGGCAGGGGAATGCTGTTTCTCGACCTGATTCAGGAAGGCAACATGGGACTCATCAAGGCGGTCGAGAAGTTTGATTATCGCAAGGGCTACAAGTTCAGCACGTACGCGACATGGTGGATTCGCCAGGCGATCACCCGGGCGATTGCAGACCAGGCGCGAACGATCCGCATTCCGGTGCACATGGTCGAAACGATCAACAAGCTGATCCGCATCACGCGCCAACTCCTGCAGGAACTGGGCAGGGAACCGACGGCGGAAGAGATCGCGGCGGAGATGGACATGAGCCCGGACAAGGTCCGCGAGATCCAGAAGATTGCGCAGGAGCCGGTATCGCTTGAGACGCCGATCGGCGAGGAGGACGATTCTCATCTCGGCGATTTCATTCCGGACGACGATGCGCTCGCGCCTGCCGACGCGGCGGCGTACGAGTTGCTCAAAGAGCAGCTCGAAGATGTGCTCGACACGCTGACTGAGCGTGAGGAGAACGTCTTGCGCCTGCGCTTTGGGCTTGACGACGGCAGGACCCGCACGCTTGAGGAGGTCGGGAAGGTGTTCGGCGTCACCCGCGAGCGGATCCGCCAGATTGAGGCGAAAGCCCTGCGCAAACTGCGCCATCCAAGCCGGAGCAAGCGGCTGAAGGACTTCCTCGAATAAGTTCAAGGATTTCCTCGCAGCCGGGAGCGGTCGTGGCCGTGAGGCGGCGAATGGACAGGGGGCGGCTTGATGGATTTTGACCTCACGCAGGAGCAAGTCATGATCCAGCGGATGGTGCGCGACTTTGCGGAGGGTGAGGTCAGCCCGCGCGCGGCGGAGGTGGATCGCTCCGGAGAGTTTCCGCTTGACACGTTTCGCAAGATGGCAGATCTTGGACTCTTGGGATTGCCGATAGCGGAGGAGTACGGCGGAGCCGGCGCAGACACGGTGTCGTTCGCACTCGCAGTGGAGGAGATCGGCAGGGCGTGTGCGAGCACGGGTTTGAGCTATGCTGCGCACGTGTCGCTCGGTTGTGGGCCGATCGCGTATTTTGGCACGGAAGAGCAGAAGCAGAAGTACCTCATTCCTCTGGCCAGCGGAGCCAAACTCGGCGCGTTTGGCCTGACGGAGCCTGAGGCGGGCTCTGACGCGGGCGGCACGCGGACGCGCGCGATAAAAGACGGGACTCAGTACATCATAGACGGCGGCAAATCATTTATTACGAATGCGGAGTATGCCGGGACTGCCGTGATCACGGCTTCGCTCGGACGCGACGACGCGGGGCGAAATCGTGTCATCGCGTTTATTGTGCCGACCGACACCCAGGGTTTCTCGGTCGTTCGGCGGTATGAAAAGATGGGTTTGCGCGGGAGCAACACGGTGGAATTGGCGTTTGACGAGATGCGGGTGTCCGAAGAACAGCGCTTGGGGGATGAAGCGGCCGGTTTCCGCCAGTTTCTCTACACGCTTGACGGAGGGCGCATCGGGATCGGCGCCCTTTCCGTAGGCTTGGCGCGGGCCGCCTACGAAGCGGCGCTGTCCTACGCCACGACGCGCATGCAGTTCGGGAGGACGATTTCGCAGTTTCAGGCTGTTTCGTTCAAACTGGCCGATATGGCGCTGCACATTGAACTGGCGCGCAATATGGTGCTCAAGGCCGCATGGCTCAAGGATCGCGGCCGATCCTTCACGAAGGAGGCCGCCATGGCGAAGCTGTTTGCGTCGGAGATGTGCGTCCGCGCCTGCGACGCCGCTGTGCAGATTCACGGCGGCGCCGGCTACGTCAACGATTTTCCGGTGGAACGCTTTTATCGCGATGCAAAGCTGATGGAGATCGGCGAGGGGACGTCCGAGGTGCAGCGTATGGTGATCGCCCGGCAAATCGGATGTTGACTGGTTCCGTGCGCGAACGTTCGTCGCGGACGCGGCTCTCCGCACGGCTCGGGGTTGTCGCGGGCTGTGCCGGAAGTGCCCGCGTGATCGCCGATATTGGCAGTGATCACGCGCTCCTTCCGATCGCGCTGGTCCAGTCGGGGAGCGTGCAGCGCGCGGTCGCCGTGGAGGTGTCCGACGGCCCGTTTCAGGCGGCGCGACGGGCGGTTGACGCCGCAGGCCTGGCGGGGCGCATCGGCGTGCGCCGCGGCGACGGGCTCACGCCCATCGCCGAGGGAGAAGTGGGGGCAATCGTCGTTGCGGGCATGGGCGCGCCCGCCATTTGGAGAATTGTCACGCAGCCGCATGCGCTCTCGGTGCTCGGACGCGGGCCGCGGCTGGTCGTTCAGCCGATGGGCAGCGCGGCCTTGCTGCGTTTTTTTGCCGACGCGGCAGGCCTGCGCGTCGTATGCGACGTGCGCGTCAAAGAGGACGGATTCCTGTATGAGTGCCTGTCGCTTGTACCCGCGGATCAGGGGCGATTCGCGCAGTTTTGCGCGCGGACGCCGGACGACTGGCTGCGCGTGTACCGCGGACTGGGGTCGTTGCGCCGCATGCGCTATTGGTTCGGCGAGGTGGGTCTGGCCGTGGGCTGTGACCTGTTGCGGGACGCTGCGGCGCGGGAGGTGCGCAAACTGGATGAACTGCTTGTCCGCCTGTCGTCCGGCGCTGGCGAGCGGGCGGAGCGGCGGCGGCGTGAGGTTCTGGAGGACCTGGAGGCTCTGTTCGAACTGTCGGCCGTGCTGCGTCAGGCCGGGAGCCGAACTTGAGTGCGTCCCCGGAGTATGGTTTAATATAGGGTGCGCGAGTAAGCAGGGCAGTCGCCGGCGCAGTGTCGAAAGGCCGCGCGGGAGGAAAGTCCGAGCTCCGCAGGGCAGGGTGCTGGGTAACCCCCAGTGGGAGCGATCCTAAGGAAAGTGCCACAGACATGGAGACCGCCGATGGGCGCGGGCGCCGCCAGCGATGACGGCCGGCCGGGCCACAGGCAAGGATGCAACGGTGCGGTAAGAGCGCACCAGCGCCGCGGAGACGCGGCGGCTAGGTAAACCCCACCTGGAGCAAGACCGCATAGGAGTGCATTGTGGCGGCCCGTCACGCACTCGGGTAGGTTGCTTGAGCGGCATGGAGACATGTCGCCTAGATAGATGATTGCCGCCCTCGACGTGCGAGGTTTGCGCCCCGCAAGGGATCCGGAACCGCCTGCAGCACTGAGGGAACAGAACTCGGCTTATTGCTTGCTGCGCACCATGGTTGCACGCAACACGGCGTGTCGGGAGACCGGCGCGCCGTGTTGCCATTTGCAAGAGGCGGGAATCTTCCGCTTGGGCGAGGGGTGACGCGGATGGACGATCGACTGATCGCGTACCTGCACTATTTTACAATCGAGCGAGACTACTATGAGTGTCACGAATACGGTGAGTCGCTCTGGCTCGACACGGGTCGGCCGGTGGTGCTCAAGGGGCTGATCCAGGCGGCCGTCGCCCTGTACCACCTCGAGGGCGGGAACGTGAGGGGCGGCCTGCCGATGTGGTTGCGGGCCAAGGGCTATCTCCAGCCGGCATTGCCGGTGTATGAAAACATGGATCTGCGGCAGTTCATCGCGGACATGGACGATGTGTTCTCACGCGTGCCCGCAGCGTGGCACAACCGCGTGGTGTCCGCGGACAGGGTTCGGGCGCTGTGCCTGCCGGAGGTTTCGATCCGGGTGGTGGACCGGGACATCGAGCGGGCCGTGCGAGAATGGCGCCCCGCGCCGGAACAGGCGCAAGACGACTGACCCGCGCATGAGGGCGCGCGTGGTGCGAGGTGTGGGGCGCACGGGGCGCGCGTGGCGCATGGTGTGGGGCGCCGGCGCACCCGCAGGGGCCGCCTTGCCTGCGCAGCGCGCGCGCCGCGGGCCCATGTCAGCTTTCGCGCTCCCGCTCGGGAGCGGTGGACTCCATTTTGCGCGACAGCTCGGTCAGATGGCGATCCAGTCTGGATTGGATCTCTTCGAGCTGTTGGCGCATGCCCTCGAGGTGGTCGAGCCGTTCCTTGGTTTCTCGCAGTTCGCGGTACAGCAACTGGTAGTTTGGGCGTCTGGGATGCACCCGGTTCAGCGGCCGTTGCCGTCCGCCGCGCACGGATTGTCCCACGGACTGCTGGGCCTGGGACTGCGGGCGGGCCGCCTCACGTCCGGGTCCACCCGCGATCCCGGGCCGGGTTGACAGCGGCGCCGCGGCTGTCTCCGGCCGGACCTCCGTTGTCCCCGGGCTGGCTGTCCGCGTCCGTTGCAGTTGCGTTTGCGCGTCGACGTACGCCTTGATCAGCATCGGGACCCATTTGAATTTCCCTGTCTTGTTCACGCGCAGCCTCACCCGCCTTCCAGTCCATTGTATGGCGCATGGGACTGCGGGGTGTGCCGACTGTTATCTCCCGTTGCCCGGATAGAACGTACTCCGGTGGTTCCGCTCCTCCTGGAGAATCTGGAGCACCTCCTGGAAGCGGCGTGAATGCACGACTTCGCGCTCGCGCAGGAAGGAGAGGCCGTCGCGCAGATCGGGATCGTCGGTCAGGTGCATCAGGTGCTCATATACGGAGCGCGCCTTTTCCTCCGCGTCGATGTCCTCATAGATATTCGCGACGGAGTCGCCCTTTGCCTGGAGGTATGTGGCGGTGAAAGGCACGCCGTTGCCGTCCGTGTAAAACAGGTCGTGCCCGTGGTCTGTGTAGTGGGCGCCAAGGCCGGCCGCGCGCATTTCGTCGGGAGTGGCGTCTTTGATCAACTTGTGTACCATTGTCGCGATCATTTCCAGGTGCGCAAATTCTTCCGTGGCAATATCGGTCAACAGTGCGACCGCCGTGCGGTTCTTCATTCCGTAGCGCTGGTTCAGATAGCGCAGCGACGCGGCAAGTTCACCGTCCGGCCCACCATACTGCGTGATCAGGAAACGCGCCATGCCGACGTCTTTCTTGCTGACCCGAACCGGATACTCCAATCGCTTTTCGTAGATCCACATGGATGCCACCCGCCCGTCGCGAAGATAGCCACATCGTATGCGGGCGGGTGTCCGGGTGTGCGCGCAGGAGGAGGATTCCCTCCGCGGTCCGCGCACAGGCATCGGATCGTGTGGTTCACCAGTAGTACGGATAGGCGAGAGACGCGGCCGCGAGGCCAAAAAGGGCGCCGAAGGCGAAGAAGGCGGCCGGGAAAAAGACGGGCGACACTTGGCTGTCGGCGCTTGCGTCGCGGGTTGCGTGCGTTGCGGCGACGGGAGTCGCCGGGCCGCCCACGGGCGCCGTGTTCGGCTCACACAGGTTGACCCATATTCCTGTCGCGATGACCGAGTGCAAGACGCCGTGGTAGACCTGGCCCTGCGAATGATAGACGTAGACGGGCTGGCCCACGAGACGGGCGGCGTGGTCATAGAGAGGATGCATCACCAATTCCCCCAATCATGATGGTGTCTGCTCCACAGTATGTGCCCGCCGTTCCCATGGACCGGACGGA
>JAKACR010000315.1 GCA_021821225.1 Bacillota bacterium
GCACGGCGCACGACGTGTTTGGCATCGTGCGCGCCACGCGCGGCCGCGCGGAGCCGGCGCCGCGCGCGGGATTTCGCCAGGCCGGCGAGAGCGTCTCCTGGATCCATCCGATGGAACAGCCTGCCGCAACGGAGATGTACAACGCGTCCGGCGCGGAGAAACGCGCAATGTCCGCCAGGGCCTGCGTCATATCCGCCGGTTTGGGGCACAGGACGACGACATCCGCTCCATCCACGGCCACATCCGCGGTGCTCGCCTGCACGCCGTACGTCCGGGCCAGAAAGTCCAGCCGTTCGCGCCGATTGCGGTTGATGACGAAAATCCGTTCCGGTTTTGCGACCCCCGTGGAGCACATTCCCTTGATCAGCGCTTCGGCGATGGCTCCCGCGCCGACAAAAGCGATTTTTTTCTCCCGTAGATGGGTGGTCAAACAGCCTCGCCTCCTCGTCTCGAAAATGCTGGTGCCCTTCGACGTCATGCCCTTTGCTCCTGCTCAAACACCGCTGCGCGGAACTCGCGATGAGCAAAGGGGTACTGGCGATTTGGCAGGGCTCGTCCATGGCGCGTGAGGATTTTGTTTATCCCATGTCTCTTGTGCGCACATGGGTGTACGCGCCGACGGTGGCGGCCGGGAGGATGCGCGCCGTGGCGTCGCAGCCGGCAGTCTGGAAGGCTTCCACCATGCTCTTTGCCACCTGGCGCGCGGGCGCCATCCCTTCCGTGATCGAGAGCAGGGTCGGTCCGGCGCCGCTTAAGACGGTGCCCACGGCACCCGCTCTGTAGGCCGCCTGTACGACCGCGTCGAATCCGGGAATGAGCGATTTGCGGGCATCCTGGTGCAGTCGGTCCGCCAGAGCTCTTTTCAACAGGGGCACATTGCCCGCGGTCAGCGCGGCGGTGAGAAAACTGGCGTGGGCGATGTTGAAGACCGCGTCCTGCCGGGATACCAGAGGAGGCAGCACGGACCGCGCCTGTTGTGTCAGCAGGGCGAAAGCGGGCGTGACGACAACGAATGAGAAGTTGTCGCGCAGCGGCAGGGTGACCGTCGTGACACCATCCTCGTGGACATACGCCAGCACCGCTCCTCCCAGAAAGGCGGGGGCGACGTTGTCCGGGTGTCCCTCGTCCTGCGCGGCAATATGAAGGATCTCGCCGCGACTAAACGGCTCATCGAGCAGCGCGTTCGCAGCCAGCAGGCCGCCGACCAGCGCGGCCGCGCTTGACCCGAGACCGGAGGCGACGGGAATGCGGTTCACCATCCGCAGGGAGACGCCGGGAAAAGGCTGGCCGCAGCGGGCAAACAGCATTTTCATGCACTGTATGACGAGGTTGTTTTCATCGCGCGCAAGATCCGCCGCCCCGTGGCCCGCGATATCGATTGTAACGCCGTCGGCAGACTCGACGTGGAGCTCGTTCCACAGGTCGAGCGCGATGCCCATGCAATCGAATCCCGGTCCCATATTGGCACTGGTGGCGGGTACGAAAACGCTGACTTTCACCGTGCGCCCTCCAGGATGGCGTCCCAGACCGCCTTTTGCGTAGCAGGCACGGACACGGTGCGGCCCACGCTCTGCCGCACCGCCGTATCGGGGTCTTTCAGGCCGTTTCCGGTCAGGACGCAGACGATCACGTCCCCTTCGGAAAAATACCCTGCCGCGCTTTTCTTGCGCACGCCCGCGACCGACGCGGCCGATGCGGGTTCGACAAATACGCCCTCGTGGTCCGCCAGCAATCGCTGCGCAAAAAGGATCTCCTCGTCGGTGACGGACTCGATCGCTCCGCCGCTTTTCTGCGCCGCCTCGACAGCCAGCGACCAGCTCGCGGGATTGCCGATGCGAATCGCGGTGGCCACCGTATCCGGCTTGTCCACGGGATGTCCGAGGACGATCGGCGCTGCGCCCGCCGCCTGGAAACCCAGCATGCGCGGCACACCGGCGCGGGAAATGGCGTCGAACTGCGTGAATCCCCTGTAGTAGGCGCTGATGTTCCCCGCGTTGCCGACGGGGATGGCCAGGTGGTCGGGCGCCCGCCCGAGTGTTTCGCAGATCTCGAAGGCAGCCGTCTTTTGTCCTTCGAGGCGAAACGGATTGACCGAGTTGACCAGCGTGACAGGCTCTGTCTCGGACAATTCCCGCACCAGCGCGAGCGCCTGGTCGAAATTGCCCTGGATCGCCACAACTTCCGCGCCGTACATGAACGCCTGGGCGAGTTTGCCGAGGGCGACGTAGCCGTCCGGGATGATGACGATCGACCGGATGCCAGCGCGCGCCGCGTACGCGGCGGCGGCGGCCGACGTGTTGCCTGTGGAGGCGCAGATGATCGCGTCGCTTCCCGCTTCGAGGGCTTTTGCGACGGCGAGCACCATGCCGCGATCCTTGAACGACCCCGTGGGATTGGCCCCTTCAAATTTGAGGTGGATTTCACAGCCCAGTTGTTCACTCAGGTGTACTGCGGGGATGAGCGGCGTGTCGCCTTCACACAATGACAGCCGCGGCGTGCGCCCGGTGAGCGGCAGATAGTCGGCAAAACGGTGCAGGATACCTGCGCGGTGCGGAATCGGCATGGGTCAATAGGCACCTCTTTCCACTGGCATGGCACTTTCGACGCGCGCGAGGGCCGGCAGATCGCGCAGGGAACCGAGAACTCCGTCAAACCGTGCCTCTTCCACCTCGTGGGTGACGATGACCACCTCGGCATTTTCCTCGTCGACTCGTTTTTGCAGGACGGTTTCCATGCTGATCCCGGTGTCTCCGAAGATTCCCGCGATGTGCGCGAACACGCCGGGGCGGTTGGCGACCGTGAGGCGGAGATAGTGGCGGACGGGTTCGTTTGCGTAGTGGTTCACGGGCTTGTGCGACAGTGCGGGCGTGCGCACGCGCCCGGATATGCGCTGGCTGATGTTGCGCAGCACTTCGATGACATCGCCGATCACGGCGCTTGCCGTCGGCAGCGACCCCGCCCCACGGCCGAAGAACATCAGGTCGCCCGATGCGTCGCCGCGCACGTACAGAGCATTGTAGGCGTCCGACACGTGCGCGAGCGGATGTTCCTGCGGAATCAACGCGGGCCTCACGCGCAGAGCCAATTGACCGCCGAGGTCGCTCGCCGCGGCGAGCAGCTTGACGACCGCGCCGAGTTCGCGCGCGTAATAGACATCCTTCGCCGTAATGGAGCGGATGCCTGTCACCTTCACGTCGGCCAGATTGACGCTGGTGTGGAATGCGATGGAAGCGAGGATGGTCAGTTTGCGTGCCGCGTCCAGTCCGTCCACGTCACTGGACGGATCCGCTTCCGCATACCCGAGTTCCTGCGCTTCGCGCAGCACGTCGGCAAAGTCCGCTCCGGTCTCCGTCATCTTCGACAGGATATAGTTTGTCGTTCCGTTGACAATTCCCTTGATATCCGTGATTTCGTTGGCCGTGAGCGATTCGCGCAGTGGCCGGATGAGCGGGATCGCGCCGCCCACCGCGGCTTCGTACAGCACATCCACGCGCGCTTCTTCCGCCGCGGCGAGAATCTCCGTTCCGTGCAGGGCGATCAGGTCTTTGTTCGCCGTGATCACGTGCTTGCCGGCGCGGATGGCCTGAAGAATCAGCGACCGCGCCGGTTCAATGCCGCCAATCGTCTCGA
>JAKACR010000026.1 GCA_021821225.1 Bacillota bacterium
GAGCCATAGCCGAACACTCCCGTACCCCCGCTGGGGAATGTCTTGCCGACCAGCGATGACGCGATGCGGCGCGCGTCGGCCACTGGATTCACGTTCCAGGACGTGGGCGCCATACTCCATTTGATCCCGTCCTGTTGCCAAATGAGAGCCTGTTCACGGATCCCGTTCACACGGCCTGTCTGATACGCGCCCACGATGCCGTGGCCGAGCGCGACACGGCTGACCCTGGCCCCCGGGATCGGCTGGACACTCCAGCGCAGCGCGGCCGGCAGCGGCTGATCCGCCGGCACGCCCGCCGCAGAAAACAAGGTGGTGGCACTGCCGCTTTCGATGCTGGGGGAATTCGCCGGCAGCCGGCCCCCCACCGAAACCGTGAACAGGTAGCCGTCAGGCGCCGCACCGCCGGCAACCTGGTACTGGATATCGAGCCATTTTCCTTTCGGCGGATTCAAGGAGGAGGACGGCGCGGGCAAAAAGGCGCCAATCGGCGACCGTTGCGCGACGATCTGCCCCGCCGTTGCGAGCGCGGTCTGATAGGATGCGAAGCTTCCGGGCAATGGCGGCGCTCCCCGGTTCAGGACACTGGGGTTCTGCGGCAGATAGACGCCGCCCTGGATTTTATACCCGGGCAGTTGCAGCGGCGGCTTGTCGCCCAGCAGCTTGCGCGCCTGCTCGATGGACAAAATGGCGGGGGACCATGCCGCGCCGTTCAGGCGGCTCGTCAGCAGTTGCATGATCGTCTGCACCAGTGCGGCGCGCGTCCTGGCCGCGGCGCTGCCGGCCGGCAACGGGAATTCCATGCCCCAGATCATATCCGTCGGCAGTAAACCGTGGTTGAAGATCACGGGGTCTTCGTTCCAGGAAGCCCAGTGCTCGCCATACGTTACGCCGGGCTTGCGCCGCCCCGCGATGCTGTTCCAGTAGACAGCCAGGCTGTTGACCTCCTGCCACATGCGTTGCCGCAGGTCCGCCAATGCTGCGTTCGCCCGCCTGTCAACCGTCGCCCGCGGCGGAGGGGTGAGCACGGAAACGCGCGCCACAGAGGATGGATTCGCCGGAAAGACGCCGATCCAGGAGCCCACGCTGACATAGACTGTGTGATTCCCCGCCGCAAATCCGGGCCCGCTCAGATTGTGCTCGCTCTCATACAGCGAGGTCGTGCGCGGGATCGGGTAGACCCGGTATTTCCCCGTCGCGATGTTCACCGCCGCCAGTCGATCCCAGTAGCGAAAGTAGGACAGGTAAGGAATCTGACGGGGATAATCGGGCGGGAATTGCGGACCTTTGAGCGCGACCCACAGCCAGTCGCCGGTCTGGCCCAGAATCTGATTGTCAAGACTGCCCGGCGCCGCACTCTGCGGCGTGGACATCGATCCGTACAGCGGGACTGCCTGCGGCCAGCGGGCGATCTCCTTGCTTCCGCGCATGATTTTGACAGTCTGCACGGTATAGTGCCGCGGCAAAGCGGACGGCCAGACAAATCGCACCGGCCCGGCGTATCCCTTCGGCGCGCCGCTTGCCTTGGCGATGCCGAAGGCCTTGGCGACGCCGGACAGGACGTCCCGCCCCCGACTCCAGACCGCCGTGTGGTATGACGTCGAAAATGTGGCTTGATTGGCCCGCACCCAATCATGGCGAACGGTGATCTGCAGTTGGTCGCGGTTGACGGCAAGTCCGGCGATGGCGACGTCCCGTCCAAAGACGGGGGTCAAACTGACGTAACGCCATCCGTACGCATTTGTCCGTTGGGAACCTGTATGCGCGGCGGCGTGCGCCTGCGACGAACCGCCGCGCGAGGGCGAGGTGCCTGCATTCCCTACGATCACGGCATTCCCGGCGATCACGGCTCCCGCAAACGCCGCGCAACACAGTGCGGCGGTGATACCGATCCACGCGCGGCGCGCCTTCCTCATGGGCGATCCCCCCTCGCTCAAATTGTCTGCAGGATGTCCATATAGACGATCCCGTTCGGAAAAGGTAACGCCTTTGCGCAAAAAAATACCCGCCTGACTACTGCACTTCCTGCGGACGATGGGCGCGCGCGGTTTGGCGCCAGTTTTTCCAGCATGTCCCCCGTCATGCGTTCAAGGTCATAGGCGGCGGAAAAGCCCCACTCCCTTGCGGCGCACGTCGCGTCAATGGTATCCGGCCAATTTTCCGCGATCGCCTGTCGCGCCGGATCCACGCGATAGTCGATCGCAAAATCCGACCGGTGACGGCGGATCGCCGCCGCGATGTCCTCAGGGTCTACGCTCACGGCCGTGATGTTGAACGCATTTCTTTGTTTCAGCCTTGCCGGGTCGGCCTCCATCAACCGGATGACCGCCTCGACAGCGTCCGGCGTATACATCATGTCCAGGTGTCCCTTTTGCAATATACGAGGTGTAACGCCCTAACGCGACCGCCCCTTCGTAGATCTCCACCGCATAATCGGTCGTCCCGCCGCCCGGAGGGGCCATATGGGATATCAGTCCCGGAAACCGGACGCCGCGCGCGTCCACTTCGTACTTGTGATGGCAGTAGTTGCACAGCAGTTCGCCCGACACCTTGCTCACACCGTAGATGGTGATCGGCCGCTGGACGGTGTCCTGCGGTGTCCGCACCCGCGGGGTCCCCGGCCCGAACGAACCGATGGAACTTGGGACGAAACCCTGGCACTCCAGTTCCCGCGCAATCTCCAGGACATTCATGAGTCCGCCCACGTTCAGATTCCAGGCGAGCATAGGGTTGGCCTCGGCCGTCGCGGACAGCAGGGCCGCCAGGTGAATGACCGCTTAGGCGCGATGGTCGCGCACCATCCAGAACAGGCCCTGCGCACCACGCCCCTGCTGAATCTCATTTCCCGAGAGTGTGACCTGATCCTGAAAAAAGCGATCGAATCCTATGAACCAGTTCAACTGACGGACGACCAGGCGAAATTGCTCCATGTCAACCCCGGTGAACTGGCGATTCTGGACCAGGCAATCACATATGACGTATCCAACATTCCCATCTTTCTCTCCAGGGCCTTGATCCGTCGCGATCGGGCTCGCATCATGACGGAGGTCACCTTCCGGATATAGAATAAAATGGACATCTGTCCGCGAATTGCGAACAGATGTCGCCGCTCAGGCCGGAACGCGCACATTTTTCCCTGTGGCCTCTCCTGCGCGGCGAGATCGTCGCATCCCATTGCCTGCCGGATTTTCCGCACCCATCCCATCTTCCACCCAAAACTCCGTACGACAAATTCGACAGATTCATATTGACGGGCTGTCCCTCTCCGGTATACACTTTTTTCATTCACTCGCAATCGATTATGCAAGCCATGCTGTTCCTTGAGGGAGGTGGGTATTATTCTCTAAACGGCTGAGATCGCTTACAAGAATTTTTCTGTTCTAGACAACCAGACATCCAACTTGCGCTGGCAGAATCATTTTTCAAAACAGAATTCAGTGTTCACACAAGGGGGCGTCAATCATGAAAGCAAAACGTCATTTCGCGCTGACATCACTCGCACTTTCGACGGCCTTGACCTGCGCATCCCTGCTCTCCATGGGCGCGGGAGCCAGCGCCGCATCCTCCATGGGCACCGTTCCGCTGGTCCTCGGTGTTCAGGACGGATCGCCCGGCTATACAGAAAACTTCAACCCTTTCTCTCCCAATCAACTTTACGGCTACATGTACATTTACGAGCCGCTCTACATCGTCAATTCCCTGACGGGAGCCCAGACCCCCTGGCTGGCCACTTCCTACAAATGGGTAAACGACAAACAGCTCCAGTTCACCATCCGGTCCGGCGTCAAATGGTCCGACGGCACGCCGTTCACGGCAAAAGACGTGGCGTTCACGTTCAACCTGCTGCACAAGTACCCGGCGCTCGACCTGAACAGTGTGTGGACCTCTCTCAGCCGCGTCGCTGCGGCTGGCAACAAGGTGACGTTCTACTTCAAGACGCCGAACGTCCCGAACTGGTATTTCATCGCGAGCACTCCGATCGTCCAGGCAAAGCAGTGGAGCGCGGTCAAAAATCCGGTCACCTTCACGGACCCCCATCCGATCGGGACCGGCCCCTACACACTGCAGTTCTTCAAGCCGACGGAGTACATGCTGAAAGCCAATCCGCGCTACTGGCAGGCTTCGAAGATCCATGTGCCACAACTCGAATACCTGGCCCTCGAAGGCAACCAGACGAGCGACCTGATGCTGTCGGAAGGCAAATTTGACGAGTCGGTCCTGTTCACCCCGAACATCCAGGGAACCTATGTCAACCGCAATCCGAAGTACTACCACTACTGGTTCCCGCTCTCGGCCCCCATCACACTGCGCATGAACCTGACCAAGTACCCGTTCAACCGCGTCCAGTTCCGCATGGCGATGGCGTACGGCATCAACAAGCAAACACTGTACAAACAGGGCGAATACGGCTATGAACCTCCCGCCAACCAATCTCTCCTGGCGCCCTCTCAGCAAAAGCAATGGCTCGACACCGCACTGCAGAAAAAGTACCCGTACAATTATGATCCGCAGAAGGCCGCCGCGCTGCTCAAGCAGATGGGACTCAGGAAAAACGCCCAGGGACTGCTGGTCGGCCCGAACAAGAAGCCGCTGACCATCAACCTGGAGGTGCCGACAGGCTGGACGGACTGGATCCAGGACTGCCAGATCATCAAGTCAAACCTCGCTCAGCTTGGTATCACGGTCAATGTGCAGACGCCGTCCGTCACGACGGATATGAACAACATGTTCACGGGCAACTTCGACATGGCGCTCATGTACGAAAACTCTTACGCCAATCCCTGGTTCGTGTACGATCAGGTGCTCGCCTCCAACGAATCGGCGCCGATCGGCAAGGTCGCGGCAGCCAACTACGAGCGCTGGATCAACCGCCCGACGGATGCGCTTCTCGCGCAGTACGAGAAAACGACGAACGTGGCGAAGGAACGCCAGATCATCGACCAACTGCAAAAGATCATGTACACCCAGCTCCCGGTGGTCAATCTCATGTACGGCGCGGCATGGAACGAATACCAGACCAACCACTACGTGGGCTGGCCTACCCAGCAGCACCCGTACGCCATGCCTTCCAACACATACCCCGACAATCTCGTGATCATCACCCATCTGACTCCGGTGCACTGATCATCCGATCGCAAGCGGGCCGGCGCGCCGCGCCGGCTCGCCCTTCTTTCCCGGAACACGAGCAACGAAGGGAGGACGCACCGTGAAGTATTTTTTCCGCCGCTTGGTCATCCTCGTCGGAACGCTGTGGATCGCCGTCACAATCAACTTCCTGATCCCGCGCCTGATGCCGGGCAGCCCCGTCGAAGCGATGATCGCGAAATTCCACGGCGTCGGCCAGATCAACCCGAACGCCATGAAGGCGATCCAGGTGATGCTCGGCGTGTCAAACCAGAACCTCTTCAGTCAATACGTGAGCTACCTCAACCAGGTGATCCACTTCAATTTTGGCGTGTCTTATACCTATTTCCCCTACACGGTGACACACATGATCAGCCAGGCTCTTCCCTGGACGCTCGCTCTCGTGGGCTTGGCCACGGTGATCAGCTTCCTTCTCGGCACCGGTCTCGGCATTCTGGCCGCCTGGAGGCGCGGTTCGGTCACAGATACACTGGTCACGTCGGTCTCCACTTTCACCTCAGCGTTCCCGTACTTTTGGGTCGCGCTGGCGGGCGTGTACTTTCTCAGTTTCGTGCTGCACTGGTTCCCGCTCACGGGCGCGTACAGTTCGGACCTCACCCCCCAGTTCAACGGTCCGTTCATCGTCAATGCGCTGTACCACGGTATTCTGCCGGCGGTCACGATCGTCATCAGTTCCGTCGGCGGCTGGCTGCTCGGCATGCGGAACAACATGATATCGACACTGCGCGAGGATTACGTGTTGCTTGCCAACGCCAAGGGACTGAAAAACAGTTGGGTCGCCACGATGTACGTCGCGCGCAACGCCATCCTGCCCAACATCACCGGCTTCGCCATCGCGCTCGGCTTTGTCGTTGGCGGATCGCTGCTGACAGAGATCGTATTTGCCTATCCGGGCATCGGATATCTCCTGTACAATGCGGTGATCAATGAGGACTATCCGCTCATGCAGGGAATTTTTCTGATCATCGTCGTATGCGTCATCCTGGCCAATTTTATCGCCGATCTGGTCTACGTCCTGATCGACCCCAGAATCCGACGGGCAGGTGAGGCACAATCGTGAGCCAGGCCATCGAACCGGCGGCAGCCAAAGCCAACGTACTGCCCAATCCCACGCTGCAAGACGCATTGCGGCGGATTGCCCGCGTCCTGTGGCGCAACAAGAAATCGCGCGCTGGCCTTCTGCTGATGTCCCTGTTTATCCTGATCGCCCTGTTCGGGCCGTTCATCAGTCCGTATCCGCTGAACGACACCAATTTTCCGTTCATGCAGGGAGCAAGTCCCCAGCATTGGCTCGGCACGACGCAAAACGGGCAGGATGTTCTCACCGAACTGCTCTACGGAACGCGCGTCTCGATCCTCGTCACCTTCGCGGTGGGCCTGCTCGCCTCGCTTCTGGCCATGGTCATCGGCGTGACCGCGGGATACATGAGAGGATGGGTGGACGAGATCCTGTCGTTTCTCACAAACGTCTTCCTGGTACTTCCCGGATTGCCCCTGTTGATCGTCATCGCGTCCTACTCTCCCACCAAGGGCATGCTCATCATCATCCTGATCATCGGCTTCACCAGTTGGCCGTGGGGCGCCCGCGTGCTGCGCTCCCAGGTCGTCTCGCTGCGCTCGCGCGATTTTGTCGTCGCCGCCGTGCTCGCGGGAGATTCCATGCCGCGCATCCTCACCCGGGAGATCCTGCCGAACATGATGTCCCTGGTGGCGGCAAACTTCCTCGGGGCGTCCCTGGCGGGGCTGCTCGCGGCGGTCGGCCTTGAATTTCTCGGCTTCGGCGATCCCAGCACCGTGTCCTGGGGCTCCATGCTGTACTGGGCGCAGAACAGCGACGCCATGTTAAACGGCCAGTGGCCGTGGATCATCGCCCCCGGCCTGTGCATTGCCCTCTTTGGCACCGCGATGGTGCTGATCAACTTCGGCCTGGACGAACTGTCTAACCCGAGTCTCGGAGGAGAGTACGCATGAGTCTGCTGCAAGCGAAAAATCTCTCCGTGGTGTACGGAAAACGCAAACCCGTGAACGCCGTCCGGAACGTTTCGCTAGAGATTGGCGAGAACGAATTCATTGGCTTGGTGGGCGAATCGGGTTGCGGCAAATCGACACTCGGTTTCGCGCTCGCCCGCCTGGAGCGCGTCCCCGCCCGTCTATCCGGGGGCGAGGTGTGGATTGACGGGAAGAATTGGGCGGCCCTCAAATCGAACGACATCCGCCCCCAGCGGTGGAACACACTTTCCATCGTGCTGCAAAGCGGGATGAACGCGCTCAATCCCGTGATGACGATCGGCGCGCAATTTCGCGACGTGATGAAACAGCACACGAACATGACTGGCGCGGAGATTCTCAAGCGTTCCGAAGAAATGCTCGCGATGGTCAATATCCCCGCGGGAACACTGCGCCGCTATCCCCACGAACTGTCCGGCGGAATGAAGCAGCGCGTGGCGATTGCGCTCGCCCTCGTGTTACGGCCAAAACTCGTGATCATGGATGAACCGACCACTGCGCTCGACATGGTCGTGCAGCGGCAGATCGTGGACAATCTGAAGGCGCTTCGTGACCAGCAGCCGTTCTCCGTCCTTTTCATCAGCCACGATCTCGGGCTGGTGCTGGAACTCGCAGACCGGATCATCGTCATGTACGCGGGGGAAATTGTGGAGAATCAGCAAGCCGGCCGAATGCTTGAGCACGCCATGCACCCGTACACGCGCGCGCTGCTGCAATCCCTTCCCGACCCTGAAGCGCAGGCCGCGATCATGGGCGGCATACCGGGAAGCCCGCCGGACCTGCGCCGACCGATCACGGGTTGCGCGTTCGCGCCGCGCTGCCCGCTTGCCGAGGCGGTGTGCATGACCACCGCTCCCGCGCTCACGGAGATCCCCCACGGTCAGGCGCGCTGCCACGTGACCGTCCGGAAGGCGCAAAGTCAGACCCTCTGAGCACACGGCGAGAAACTCTGAAGATCATGGTACGAGGAGGTCTACAAGATGACAGAGGCGATTCTCACCGTTGACTCGCTCACCAAGGTTTTCCACACCGGCCGCAGGGGGACCGCGCACACCGCCGTGAACGATGTGTCGTTCACCCTGCGGACGGGACGCATTCTCGCTTTGGTCGGCGAGAGCGGAAGCGGAAAAACCACGATTGGCCGCATCATCTGCGGTGTCGACAAACCCACTTCCGGCTCAGTGCAATTGGCCGCGCAGTCCGGTACGGACCCGGCCAGACCGCGTACGGCGCACAAGCGGATCCAGATGGTGTTCCAGGATCCCTACGCGTCGCTGAACCCGTTCAACACTGTGCAATACACCGTGATGCGGCCGCTCATGAACTACCTGCGCCTCTCTCCGCGCGTCGCCGCGCAAAAAGCGCATGAACTGATGGAAACCGTGCGCCTGATTCCGCCGGCGGACTTCCTCGCCAAGCGACCCGACGAACTCTCCGGCGGACAGCGGCAGCGCGTCGTCATCGCACGCGCACTGGCTGCCGAACCGGAGGTGATCGTCGCGGACGAGCCCGTTTCCATGCTCGACGTGTCCATTCGCTCCGAGATCGTGACGCTGCTGAACGACCTGCGCAACACTGGGCGCGTGCGCACCATGCTCTACATCACACACGATCTGCTCAGCGCGCGGATGATCGCCGACGAACTGGCGGTGCTTTATAAGGGAAGGCTGGTCGAATACGGGCCGACGGAGACGATTCTGGGCAACCCTCTTCATCCGTACACGCGCCTGCTCTGGTCGGCCATCCCCAATCCGCGGCAGTCAGGCGCCAAAACGGCGAACGGGACGCCTGCACAGGCGTACGAACCGGCCAGGGCAGCCACGCCGCAAGGATGCGCATTCGCCGACCGGTGCCCACTCGCAACAGACCGTTGCTTCGACGAAATCCCGGTCCTGGAACAGCAACTGGACGGCCGCCGAACGGCCTGTCACGCCGTGTCCCCGTCTGCCGTGCCGACGCCGGCCGGGCAGGGTTGACGGACGCGTCAGAATGCTTCGTAGGATACGGCCATCTGCAGCGCCTGCATGGCGGAATGCGCACTGTACACGTTGTAGAGCACATTCCCCCAAACCCATTCCATCTGGGTGTATTCCGCCTGCGGCGTGTTTTTCACCACCAGGTTTCCGTTTGTTTCCGGAAGCAGGTGCGTGTGCAGATAGGCCACCATGCGCTTGGCCAGGGCGGTGTCCGCCGCATCACTCCCCGCCTGGACGTTGAACGTCCACAGTCCTTCATGCCAGCGAACCATCCCTAATTGATTGTAAATTTTCCCGATAATACCGCCGCCAAGCGCCACGGGGTGCTCGCGCAGACCAGCAAACTGCGGCGCCTGTGCCATCTGCGTCAAGAATCCGAGTGCCGCGGGCTGTCCGACATATACCTTCGCGCCAAACCAGCCGATCTGGTCCACCACGCCCTGCCCGGCGCTAGATTGCAGATTGACCTGATAATAATCCTTGCCGGACTGCGTGGACGCATGCAGAAGACGCGCCTGGGCCAAGGGCAGTCCGAGGCTCCGCGGCGCCTGCAGCGGCGCTGTCGTATTGCCCCGCAGACGGCCCATGGCCGACTGGACGGCGGCCGGGAAGGCAGCGGTCGGCATGTTGTACGGCTGTATGGACATCGCCATCGAAATGGCGGAAAGCGCGTGATGATAGTCCCACACCGTGTAGACCACATTGCCAAACGCAAAGGACAGGGAAGTGTGCTGCCCGTCTCCTCCATTGCTGACCGTCAGCAGCCCGTGCGTTTCCGGCAGGAGATGCGTATGCAGGTACGCCACGATCGATTCGGCCAATGACCGGTCCGCCGCGAAACCGGATCCCGTGATGCGCAGCGCCCACTCGCCCTCCCGCCATTCGATGGTACCGCCCGCGCCGCCCGCTCGCGGTACGTAGGCGTACAAACCCTGAATGCCATTGCCCAGATTCACGTCGGTGTATTTCACGAGCTGTTGACGGACTCCGGCAAAAGCGACCGGTTTCATCCGCAGCGCCACGTCCTGTACGGCCTGGCTTGCAGAAGATACACGCTGTGCGCCGAATCCCCCGATCACGGCGGCCAATCCGGTATTGGGCGGTTGGTAGAGCGCGGGACTGTTCAACCCGACGGGCGTCGTGGACACTTGGAGCGACACGTGGTAGCTGGCGGGGGAAGAGCTTGCAGTTGCCGCCAGATAGCCGCGCGTCACGCCGTTCGCGTGCCCGATGAATGTGGGCGCCTGCAGCGGCAGGCCGGTGCGTGCGGCGACATACGCCATGGCCTGCGCCACGACGGGGTTGAACGATGGCGGAGCCGCCGCGAAAGCCGGGGTACCGGCCGACAGTCCTGCAGCCAGCAGGCCCGCGCCCGCCAGCCCGGCGGCCACGCCCCGCCGCAGCAACCGTCCCGATGTGCGTTGATCCCTCGCAGAGTGCTTCATCCGTTTCGACACGGCTTTCTCCTCGGCGTTCAGGCCATGGAGGAAGCCGTACATTCACTTCCTTTCTTGTTCGAATGCGGTAATCTATGAATATGAGAAGAATCGTGAAACTCTTGCTGAATCCCACCGAAGAATAGGCTGGCATTCTTCGAAACACGCCCGAACAAGCGACTGCGTGTTTAATGCGGTCTGCCAATACGGTTGGACTGACGGCGAGAGAAACGGCGTTCGTCTGCACCACGCCACGTACCGGGACCTGCGGCTTTCGCTCCCGGATTTGCCCTCTCAACTGGTGATTGCGTCGCACGTGAAGGCCACCGAAGCTGTCAAGTCAGCCCTCGACAGGAAGATGAAGGGGTAAAAGGAACTCGCCCAGCCAAGCGGCGTCTGCGCCGCCTGGCCGGGAAGGTCCACCGCTTCCGCCGCGACTGCGACCATGTGATCAGTCGGTGAATCGTCGATTCTGCGCCTATTGGCTCCGTAATCGTGATGGAGAACCTGAACCACATCCGCACCCGAACCAGGCAGCGCGGACGCGAATCCCGTCGCCCTTGCACTCGTGGACATTTGCGCAACTGCGCGGGTTCCTGGAGTACAAGGCCGAAGCGAAGGGATGTCGTGTGGTGGGCGTGGACTCTCGCCTCACGTCGCAGATGTGCTCCCGGTGCGGCCCATGTGCATCGCGCCAATCGCAAGGCTCAATCCCGTTTCAAGCGCCAGGGGTGCGGATTCGAGTTGAACGCCGATTTGAACGCGGCTCGTAACATCGCACGGAAATATCTTGTTGGAAGTGGCAAGACTGCTCCGACGGGCTGCCGTCAATCAGCCTATCGCATCAGTCGCAAGGCTAGATGCAAGCTCCATCCTTTAGGGCGGAGTAGTTGACGCTGTCCCATCCTTTCACGAAGCGGTGGATCATGCGTTGTATCATTGGCCGTCAGGGACAGCGCCATAACGATCACGTATCCCATAGACGATTGCAGGTGCGCCAAGGTTTCATCCATATTCGTCCATCTTGAAAATGCAATTCTACTGCCAGCCGTCGCCACGACCGTCCATGGATAAGATAGAGTCATCGGTGGAGAGTGGAAGTGTCAATCCCAATCCTCGACGGATGCCCACTGGATAAAGGGCGCGCCATCCCTGTTCCCGAGCACGCCCACCCAGACGGCGTCCGACGGGCCGTCGCACAGGTACTTCTCCAGGATGAAGCGGTTGGCCGTCGACATCTCCTTTTCCAGCATATCCGCCATCGGAATCCAGTGCAGTGTCCCTTCCGCGGTCTGTCTCAGCGCGCGCGTATTTGTCATGCCAAAAAACACGTACTGCGTGCGGATCTCGTGCAATCTGCGGCGCATCACCATCGCCTGCAGGCGGAAATCGTGAATCCGGTGCGCCGCGATGCCCGTTTCCTCTTCGATCTCACGCAGGGCGCAGACGGCCGGATCGCTGATCTCTTCCGGTTCCAGGTGCCCCCCGATGCAGGCCCACAGCCCGGGCGCGATACGCATCGTATCCGACCGCTTCATGAGCAGCACATCGGGGCCGTTGCGCAGATAGGCGCAGGTCATCTGCCGCAAACGGATTGTCATCCTGACCACTTGCCCTCCAGCGAGAATTGTTCCTGCGGCCCAAAGGACAGATTGACGACAATCGTTGCCTGCAGCGCTTCGCCCGCAAACCGGAATGCCATGGTCCAGAAAAACGGCGTTTCCACAAACCGCGCCACGACCACCAGCACATCCTCCGCCCGCCACTGGCAGGACGCCGCAAACGGCTCCGGACGCCCGGGAAGCGATGAGACGCCTTGCGCAAGATGGCCGATCCCGCATGCGATCGCATGCTCGCCATCATGATTCGCAAAGGTGACGACGCAACCGTCCTGCTCCCAGGCGAAGCGGACGGCGGTGAATCCCTGCGCATTGCTCGCGATGGCATAGTTCGCCGCACCAGAAGTCCGCGGGGCAGCCTGACCAGGACCGACAGGCGGCAAGGCAAGAGCGGCGAGACGTTCTCCAAGTTCCTCCTGCGCATCCGCCGCCGCCGCAGCGACACGGTCGTCCATCCCTGGGAGCAGGTGCGCAAAAGCGGCGTCAAGCACCTGTTGCATTTGGCGGACCCCGCTCGTGATGGCCAACACGGCATCCTGTTCCGGAAATACCACACAAAACTGGCCAAATGCTCCGTCTCCACGGTATGCGCCGTGACGGCAGCGCCAGAACTGGTATCCATAACCCTGCGTCCAGTCGCTTGCAGAGTCAGCGCCATTTTCCATTTTGCGGCTGGTCGCCTCATCCACCCATGCGGCGGGCAGGATG
The DNA here is from genome assembly GCA_021821225.1 of Bacillota bacterium. Next base: position 12,889 of record JAKACR010000026.1, read on the forward strand.
CGGCCACCGTTCCACATGCCCCGCTGCAGGTACAGCAACCCGAATTTAGCGATATCCTCCGTTTTGAGGCGCAGGCCAGAGCCGCCGATACTTCGTCCGCGCGGACACGTGTCCCACTTGGCGACGGCGATCCCGAGCGGCGCAAACAGCCGCGGTCCCAGATACTGCTCAAGTGTCTGGCCGGTCACCCGCTGCACGATCGCAGACAGCATATAACTCGCCCCGTTGTTGTACACAAAATGCGTTCCCGGCTCATGAACGACAGGCTCCTGGAAAAAACCCCACACCCAGTCCTCCTCGTGGCCCTCTCGTGACAGCCGCGCATCCTGCGCATGCCCGGTGCTCATGGACAGCAGGTGGCGGATCCGCATGGCGGCCAGATGGCCTTCCGCGGGGACGGAGATGTACTCCGGGAAAAAGGAATGCACGAAATCGTCCACCGTGATCAGACCGTCCGCAACCGCCAGTCCCACCGCGGTCGACGTAAAGCTTTTCGTCAGGGAAAACAGCATGTGCGGCGCAGTGGCGCGATACGGATTCCACCAGCCTTCGGCGGCAACCGCCCCATGCCTGATCAGCATGAAGCTGTGCAGTTCCAGTTGCAGCTCGGAGACCGCGTCAAGAAACCCCAGCACAGCTTGGGCGCTGACGCCGCATGCATGCACACCAGCGCGCGGCAATCTTTCCATCACGTACGCCACTCCTCACAAAACCGCAGAATGTCATCGCTTTACTCTATCTGATTCATGCGCGTCTGTACAATCTATCCTCGGAGGGCGGCGATGATCTCATCGGTCTTTCGCAGGCGGCCGACGCGGGGAAATATGTACTTGCAACTGTTCTCGTGCTGTGCCGCATCCATTGCGGTCATCGCATCCTCGGCAAACACCTGCTGATACGCGTGCTGGTACGCTTCGCGCGCTGTCGTTTCGACGCCGATGTGCGTCGCGATGCCGCACAGGACGATCGTGTCGATGCCGCGGCGGCGCAACTGCAGGTCCAGGTCCGTGCCAAAGAACGCGCCCCACTGCCGCTTGGTCACCAGATGGTCGGTCGCCGCCACGTTTAATTCCGGCACCAGTTGCGCCCAGTCCGCCGGCCGTTCCCACCCGACCGACCGCACCGGCTCGTCCGTGACAGGGCGGAGCATGTCCTTTCCGTCGGTTGTGTTGACATTGACCAGCACGACCAGTCCGCCCGCTTTGCGGAACGCATCGGCCAGCCGGGCGGCCCGTTCGACCACGGCGGTAGCCGGGTATGGCGCGCAGGGCATTGCAGCGATTCCTTTCTGCAAATCGATCACAACAAGCGCCGTCCGCGCAGGATTCAGTTGAAGTTCAGCCATGTTCATTCCTCCTCATTGCACTGCTGCGAAATGAGTCCACACACCGCACAGTCTATCTTTACTTACTCCTCACGTCAACGTCAGAATGATACATGTCATGATGATGTGAACGTGCCCCGTCTCTGCCAGCCATCGGGATCCCCGTCTTCTCTCCAGTCGGTCTTATCGCGCTTCTACACATCCTCCAAATCCAGCCCCAGGTGAGCGCGCAGCGCGGCCTTGCCCGCCTTCGTGACCACAACCGCCCGCCTGCCGACGACGCTCCCCCCGGAACCGCGCGCAAACCAGCCCAGTTCGAACAGGCGCTCCGTAAGGTGGACAGCGAGCGGACCCGCCAGGTGTTCCGTGCGCTCCGTCCAGTCAATGTGCAACGGCACGTCCCTGCGCGTCCCGTCCCAAGCAACGCCGAGTTCCGCAAGCCAGGCAAGCCCCGCATCGGTCAGGCGGCAGCCGGACGCCGCGGGCTCAAAGTACCCGCGCGCCATCACAGCCTCTGCGATCGCCACCCCCACGCGACCCGCCACATGATCGTAGCAGGTACGGGCGTAGCGCAGCGCATTGCGCACATCCGACTGGCGCAGCGATCGCACGGGACCGGGCGGCGCAACCGCCGCGAGCGATTTCATGACCTGTGCGACGGACTCGTCCGCAATGCGGTAGTAGCGGTGTCTTCCCTGCCGGACCACCGCAAGCAGTCCACCGTCCACCAGTTGGCTGAGATGCTCACTTGCAGTGGACGGCGCGATGCCCGCCGCCCTGGCGAGATCGCCGGCCGGCCACGCCTCTCCGTCCATCAGCGCCATGAGCATGGTGGCGCGCCTGGGGTCCCCGATGAGTTGGGCGACCTGAATCACCGAACCGTAGACGTCCACGCGACAAGCCTCCCCTTCGTCTCATTTCGAGCGTAACCGAAATGTGCCTCGGTTACAATCACGGAAACGGCGGTGAGAGACACCGGACTGGCGACCGGAGAGGAGAAGCGGGGATGCGGGCGGATAATGAAGATAAAAACACCGGAGAACGCGGCATCCTGTGGGTTGCGGGGGCCGGACTGTTCCTCTCCACATTGGACACGGGGATCATGAATATCGCGCTGCCGACGCTGCAGTCGGCGTGGCATACGTCCGTGTCGGGGATATCGTGGACAGTGACACTGTACGCGACAGCGCTGGTGGCGACCGTGATGCTTTTTGGAAGGTGGGCCGACCGCATCGGACGGCTGCGAATCTTCTTGTGGGGATTGCTGCTCTTTGGCATTTCGTCCGCATGGTGCGGAGCGGCGCCGTCGCTCGCCCAGATGATCGCCGCGCGAGCCGCGCAGGGCGTCGGCGCCGCCATGGTGCAGGCCACGGCCGCGGCGTTGGTGACTACCTCCATCGCCGCGCCACGGCGAAACGCCGCTCTCGGCAGTCTTGCGGTATTTCAGGGTCTCGGTCCTATTGCTGGCCCGAGCGTCGGCGGACTCATCCTCTCCCTACTCGGCTGGCGCTGGCTATTCTGGGCCAATCTCCCCGTCGGCGCGGTCACTATTCTGGCCGCCTGGCGTCTGCGCCGGTTGGTCCCGTGGACGGCCGGAGCATTGCCCTTGAATACGACGGGCAATCTCCTGCTCGCCTTTATGGTGGCCGCGGCGCTGTTCGCAACCGGCGGAACCGAAACCGCCGCGGTACGTTTGTCCTGGATCCTGGTCGTCATCCTGGCAGGGGGCAGCCTGTGGCTGTGGGAACGGCGCAATCAGGCTCCCATCATCCCGTCCGCGCTCTGGCACAATCGCCGCTTTGTCGCCTCCGTCATCGATATCGCTGCGGTCGGCGGAGCGACATCGCTCAGTTTTCTGCTGCCTCCCTTTCTGCTGGAAAGGGTTCAGCGCATGGCGCCGTGGCAGGCGAGTCTCGTGAACGCATTCGCCCCCCTCGGCCTCATCGCGCTCTCTCGCCCGTCCGCGGTGTGGGCGAAACGGATCGGCGCGCTCCGCGTCACGGCGCTCGGGCTGTCGGTCATGACCGTCTCTTTCGCCGGTCTCGCGTTTCTCCCCCCGCAGACTGACACACCCGCAATGGCGGCCCTGCTCTTTAGCTATGGGCTGGGAGCCGGCCTGTTTTTCCCGGGCAACCTGTCAACCCTGATGAGCGCCTCCGGGCAAGAATTGCAGGCCACACTGGGCAGTGTCCAGCGCATGGGTCTGAATCTCGGCACGGTCATCGACGTCACGGTGGGCTCCTGGCTGCTTGGTCTCGGCACAGGGGACGGGGCGCTCCTTTCTGCGACCGGAGCGCATTTTGCCTGGATGTACGGCGCGCTGACCCTCGCGCTGGCGCTCGCGTTCACGCTGTGGGCGCGACCACTGCATGAACACCCACTATCTTGAAAATACGGTTTTACTGCCAGCCGCCAGTATCCCTTTTCCCCTGCTCGGACAGCGCTAAGCGCTATCGCTATACTCACCGGGCACAGGGCAGGCACACAGGGTCAACACCTACTTGTGCACGGGTTCGTCGCCGAAGTGCGCCTGCAATCGCGCCAACTCCCCGGTCAATCTGCGCACCTCGTCCTGGTGGCCGGGATCGGCGTATACATTGTTTAGTTCGTACGGGTCCGCCTCCAGATCGAACAGCTCCCACTCCGGTTCTTTCGGAAAATCCCGCGCGCCCGGCACGCCAAGCGCCTCCCCGTAGTAGTAGATCAGCTTGTGTCGCTTTGTGCGGATGCCATAGTGCGAGTAGATGTTGTGGTCATTGTCGCAGTGCATCCAGTACCGGTAGTACATCGCCGTGCGCCAGTCGTCCGGCGTCCTGCCGGAAAACACGGGGCGCAGGCTCGCCCCCTGCATGTCCGCCGGAATGTCGACCCCCGCGTAATCAAGGAATGTCGGCGCAAAATCGAGATTGAGCAGCATGTCGCGGTTGACGCCCCCCGCCGCCATCTCGCGCGGATAGCGCACCACAAACGGCATGCGCAGGGATTCCTCGTACATGAAACGCTTGTCGAACCAGCCGTGGTCGCCGAGGAAAAAGCCTTGGTCCGACGTGTAGATGACGATCGTGTTTTCGGTCAATCCCTCGGCGTCGAGGTAATCGAGCAGGCGGCCCACACTGTCGTCCACCGCAGCGATGCAGCGCAGGTAGTCCTTGATATAGCGCTGGTAGCGCCATGAGGTTTCCTCTTCCTTGGACAGCCCCTCCGGCACCTCCGCCTTGAGATCGGTCGGGCGCAGGTGCTCCATGCGCATCTTGGCCTCTTTGGCCGCCGTTGCGCGTGTGGCGTAGTCGTCAAACAGCGTCTCGGGTTCCGGCAGGTCGATATCCTCGTACAGGTGGGCGTGTTTCTCGTCCGGCTGCCAGGGGCGATGCGGCGCCTTGTGGTGGCACATGAGCATGAACGGCCGGTCCTTGTCCCGCCTCTCCAGCCAGCCGAGCGCCTGCTCGGTGATGACATCGGTGGCGTATCCGGGAAAGACCTTCTCCTCGCCCATCTCAATCATCTTCGGATCAAAGTAAAATCCTTGACCGATCAGGACATTCCAGTAATCAAAGCCGCTCG
>JAKACR010000027.1 GCA_021821225.1 Bacillota bacterium
GGATGATGCCAGAATACGGTTTGCGTGATAGCGAACGGTGCCATACAAGTGACAGGAAAGTGCACGAACCCACTTGGGTCGATGATTCGGGTACCCTCATGACTTTGATGTGTCGCGGGCTGAGAGGAGAGCTTTGATGATCAATGGAGGAAATTCCACCCACGACATCACTTCACGAAGGGACTCCTCGACGAACAACGGAAAACTGCGCTTGTGATTCTCAATCCCGTGGTGCAAATTTTATCAAAATCCGATAGAATAGTTACCATAGTTTAGTATTGGCTTCCATCGCGCAGAGTCGTTGCTGCTCCTCGACAGGAGGAAGTCAAAGGAGTTATTTCACTTGACATATGCACCGGGTTCTCGGGTACAGATTCGCGGGGAAGAGTGGCTGGTTCGTGATGCGCGGCCGATTCAGCAAAACGTGTTTGCGCTGCGTGTGACGGGATTGTCGGAAACGGTGCGGGACTACGAGGCGACATTTCTCGATTCGCTCGATGCCGTGAAAGTCCTCTCTCCAGAAGAGGTGACGTTTGTCCGCGATGACTCGCAGGCCTATCGTCGATCCCGGTTGTTTTTGCATGCGTTGCTTGCGCGCACACCGTTGACGCAGCCGGGCGTGACCACACGGGGACAGGCGGCGATGGAAGAAAGCGAGTATCAATACATACCGGCGCAACGGGCGCTGTCCTTGGTGCGGCCGCGGCTCCTGATCGCTGACGGCGTGGGACTTGGCAAGACCATCGAGGCGGGCATTCTGCTCGCAGAGCTCATCCGTCGTGGTCGGGGACGGCGGGTTCTGGTGGTTGCCATGCGGTCCACGCTGGAGCAGATTCAGAAGGAACTGTGGACGCGCTTCACCATTCCCCTCATGCGACTGGACTCGATTGGCATTGCCCGCATTCGCCGCGATATCCCGCGCAACAAAAATCCGTTTCATTATTACGACAAAGTCATTATATCCATCGATACCTTGAAAAACGATGAGCAGTATCGGCGCTATTTGGAGGCTTGTCAGTGGGACGTCGTCTGGATGGACGAGTGCCACAACGCAGCCAATGCCAGCACAGAGCGAAACCACTTGGCCAATCTGTTGGCCCATCACAGCCACAGCCTGATTCTCACCTCGGCCACCCCGCACAATGGCAGACCGGAGAGTTTCGCCGCCCTGATGCGGATGCTCGATCCTACTTCCGTCGCGGATGCGGAGTCACTGCGCAAGGAAGATATTGAACACCTGGTGGTGCGACGCTTCAAATCCGATGTGCTGGCCCAGACACCCGGATTTCAACAGGCGCATGACGACAAAATCACGTGCCTGACCACAGGCAGCGAGGACCATGTGTTTGCGACCCTGGCGGAGATCGCCACGCATGACGTCGCAGGATCCACCGCTCGAATGGACCGGTTGTTTTCCGTGACCTTGCTCAAATCGTTTCTTTCCAGTCCGGAGGCGTTGCGGGAGACCCTGCGTCATCGCATGAGTACGCTGACCCGCAAAATCGAGGACGCGAAGGCGCAGGAGACGGTGCTGACCGCGTGGCGCGCGGATCTCGAGCAACTGGGCGCACTCGCCGAGCGGACTGGCACGCTCTCCATCAGGGGAACAGCGAAATACCGGGAACTGCAGAAGCTTCTCGAAGAGTGGAAATGTAACGGGCGGGAGAGGTCGGCGCGGGTGGTGGTATTTTCCGAACGGATTGAAACCCTGCGCGCTTTGCAAGCTGCGTTGCAGGAGGATTTGCAGTGTCCGGACGGAGCCATCCGTGAGTTCACGGCGCGGCTCGCGGATACGGAGCAAGAAGCGATTGTGCGCGAATTCAACGAAGAGGATTCCCCGATCCGCATTCTGCTCGCCTCGGATGTGGCGTCGGAGGGAGTAAATCTGCATCATCGCTGTCACCACATGGTTCACTATGACATTCCGTGGTCGTTTATCCGGCTGCAACAGCGCAACGGTCGCATTGATAGGTTCGGGCAAAAAGAAACACCGGAAATCCGCTACCTGGCCATGACGTCCGAGTCGCATGCGGCGGATACGCGCATTGTCGACAGATTGGTGGAGAAAGCGCGCAGCATCGAGCAGAACTTGGGGGATCCAGCGAGTGCGCTGAAGCTGTTCACGCCGGAGGAAGAAGAGGAGTATTTGGAGCACGGCGTGGCGCAAGGGCGTCCGCTGACCGAACTGATTCCGGACTGGTCGGTGGACTTTTCAGATTTGCTGGTTCCGAAGACAAGGGCTGAGTCCATTCAGACCCTTGACGTTCCGCGACTGTACGACGATTGGTTGCAACTGGCGCGGGATTTGCAGGGTGAACTGGCGGAGGAACGAGCGCAGTATCGGGCGCGGACGGGTTTTGACGATGAGCGGCGCAAGCACGAACGCATGGAAGTGGATTCAGCGCGAAATACGGTCACCATCACGGGCGTAGAGGATTTGCGCGCACGCCTGCGTTCGCTTCCTGCGACTGTCCTGCAACGGGGATCGATCCGCCTGACGACAAACATCCAGCGCGTCTTGCGCCACATTCAAGGCGCCACCGACCGGGGAGACTGGTCCGCGGAGGATTTGCTGTGGGATGTTCATCCGGTGGCGGATTGGATGCTGGATCGAGCGGCTGGATTTTTTTCAGCCCAGGCTGCGCCAGACATCGCACTGCCGGGGCTGCGGGCGGATGAACGCCACTATTTGATTCAGGCGCTGTTGACCACAAGGAGTGGATATCCGGCGTACGCCCAGTGGCTGGTGGTCACGGATGACGGTCGGGCGCTGTCAGTGCGGCCTTTTCAAGGGAAGGTCGATCCGATCCTGGCGGGCCCCTGGGTCAATGCGGGAACGACTGCCGCCGCGTCACGCGACGAACGCATATCGCAGGTGCTAGATACGGCGAACGCGTTTGTCATGGAGCGCGCGGGTGCGGCTTTGGCGGATCTGCGGGCGCGCGTGGAAACAGAATTGGCGCGGGTCGAGACGTGGTATGCCAAGGTATCGGGGGCTCTTACGAGAAGCCCGGAACCTGCGTCGCCCCCGACGCAGCAAACGCGCGCACAGCGTCAACACGCGGAGAGGGAGCAGACGTACCGCACGACGCGGGTGAGCCTAGAGGCACTGCTGGCTGTCGAAGGGCAGCCACTGCTGCGCGTCTGCGCACGTCTGACGGGGATGCAGGAGGGTCTGTCATGAATATGAGCCTCATCAATGTGAATGATTTCTACAGTCCTTTCTATCTGGATACGCGTTTTTCACGAGATATCGAAGAGGCACTGCGCGTCCATTTTTCGGACTGGGAAGCGTGTCTACGGACCTTGCACGAATTGGCCCCGATGTACCGCGCGCAAAAGGGTCGGGATGCAGATGGCGTAACCCCAGAAGAGCGGGAGGATTGGCACGCCGCCCTGTTGGAATGGCTCGGCTACGCCGATGCCGTGCGTTCGGTCGTGACCCTGGCGGATGACATTCACTCTGTGGAAGTGCTGCTGCCACGGGGAAGCGAGGAGGGCGCCGAGTCCCCGCTGCTTCTGAGTGGCCCGTATGTCCGTCAGGAGGACGGCATTCTCGACACGAAGTGGGTGGAACCTGCACGGGGCGAAGCCGGGTTGACGCTGGAGCAGTGCGTCGGCGCGCTCTTTCGCCTGCCGACGCGGAAACGTCGCATTCTGACGCTGTGTGGGCGGTTCGCAGTGCTGTTCGATGCGGTGAAATGGGCGGACAGGCGGTATCTGGTAGTGGACTGGGACGCCGTGTTTGGCCCGATGGGCAGCGGCGAGGGGAAGCTGGTGCTGGGACTGCTGCACGCTCGTCTGCTTGGCGGCACCTCCGCAGGCCATCACGATGCGCTGGAAGAGGCATCGCGGAGGCATGCCACCGGCGTTTCGAACGACCTCAAGTACACCGCGCGCGAAGCCGTCGAACTCCTCGGGCAGGAGTATGTATACGACTGTCGGCAGACGCACCGGGGCTATTTGGAGAACGCGGAGTTGGCGGGAAGGCTGACGGCGGAGTGCTTGCGGTTCGTGTACCGGATTCTGTTCCTGCTCTATGTCGAGTCGCGGGATGCGGAACTGGAGATTGTGCCCATGAAAAGCGAGGAGTACCGTACCGCCTACAGTCTGGAGGCCCTTCGTGACCTGGAACTGCAGCCGCTGGTGACGGACCGGGCACGCAACGGGTCCTACTTTCACGACAGTCTGACAGAACTGTTTCGGCTGATGAACGAGGGTGAACCGCCGTATGCCAAGTCGATCCAATTGGGTGTCAACCTTGACGATGCAGAGCTTCTGGACGGTGGATTCACACTCTTTGGCCTGCGCAGTTGGCTGTTCGATCCGGCTGCGACGCCGCTCTTGTCCTCTATCCGCATCCGCAACTTTGTGCTGCAGGACATCTTGCAGAAACTGTCGCTGAGCAAGGGGGGTAGAAATGGCCGTGAGCGCATCAGCTACGCCCAACTCAGTACGAACGACCTCGGCAGTATTTATGAAGGGCTGTTGTCGTACGCGGGCTTTTTCGCCGCGGAGTCACTGGTTGAAGTGAAGCGGGCGCAGGACGATGTGGACAAATTGGCACAGACCTACTTTGTTCCAGAGCGAGACCTGGCGCGATTGGGCCTGCGAGAAGAGGAGTTTGTTCACCGCGAGGTGGACGGTGTTCGCCAAGTCGTGCGCTATGAGAAAGGAACGTTCATCTTCCGACTGCGCGGCCGCGAGCGAGCCGATTCGGCCAGCTATTACACACCAGCGAGACTCACGGAAGCCGTCGTGCGCCATACGCTGGCGCAGATTGTGACTGCGCTCTCCGCGGATGAGGTGCTGGAATTACATATTCTCGAACCGGCGATGGGTTCCGGGGCGTTTTTGAGCACCGCCGTAGAACAATTGGCGAATGCGTATCTGGATAAAAAGGAACAGGAACTGGCGCATGAGGGCATGTTGCCCTTGCCGGACGATGAGCGGCGCGTGGAGTTGGTGCGGGTCAAGGCGTTCCTCGCCGCAAAGCGCGTCTACGGCGTGGACAAAAACGCCTTGGCGGTGGAACTGGCGGGCGTCAGCCTGTGGCTGAACACCCTGCACGCGAAGCAGGCAGGCCCCTGGTATGAAGCTCGGTTGGCACACGGCAACAGCCTTGTCGGCGCCTGGCGCGCCGTCTATGACGCTGAGACTCTGCGCAACGGCGGCTGGCGCCAGACGGCGCCCGTGCGGGTGAAGGCCGCGCGGGAAGGGGTGTACCATTTCCTGCTGCCCGACAGGGGCATGTGCGATTACGAAGGCGACAGGGCCATCAAGGTCCTGTGCAGCGTAGAGTTGCAGCGCATCCGCGCCTGGAAGCGCCGTTTTTCCGACCGTCTTGATGAAGAAACAATCCGCGGGCTGTCCGAACTGTCCACACGCATCGACGACTTGTGGGACCGTGCGATTTTGGCCCGCCGGACGCTGCTCGAGCGCGCAGATGACCCACTGACCGTGTGGCCCAACCGGAGAACCGGGGAAGAGGTGAACCGGCTCGACATTGCCAAACGAAAGGAGATACTGGCGGAACTGCAGCAGGGCGAGCACAGCGCCTACCGGGTAGTCCACTGTATTCTCGACATCTGGGCGTCGTACTGGTTTTGGCCAATCGAAAAGGCCGACCTGCTGCCTTCCCATGCACAGTGGCTGCAGGTTGTGCAAGAACTCTTGGATGCGGTCGCCGTTGGAAGCCGCACGGTCGATGAAGTGGTGGAGTGTCATCCGTGGCTGGCGGTGTCGCGGCGCGTTGCACATGGGCAGGGTTTTCACCACTGGGAACTCGCGTTTGGCGAAGTGTTTGCACAGCGGGGCGGGTTTGACGTCATCCTCGGCAATCCGCCTTGGGTGCCGGTGGAGTGGAAGGAAGCGGATGTGCTCGCCGACTTCGATCCGCTGATTGGCGTGCGCGGCGAAGGGGCCGACGCGGTCGCCCGCAAACGGGCGGATCTTCTCGGGAACGGCGAGGTAAGGCAGGCGTACTTGCATCTGTACACGGTGCGCAGCGGGGTGCAGGCGTTTCTCAATGCGCCCGCCCTGTATCCGGAGCTGCGCGGGTCGAAATCGAATCTGTACAAGGCGTTCATTGGGCAGACCTGGCGCGTGGGTTCGCCGTGTGGTGTTGTAGGTCTGCTCCATCAGGACGGGGTATTTGACGAATCGAGCGGTGGAGGATTCCGAAGTGAACTTTACCCAAGACTTATTGGACACTACCAGTTTATCAACGAAAAAATGCTTTTCAGAGATGTAAGTCATACTCGACGGTACAGCATGAACATATACCGTACATATTCAGACGATGACGTTGCCTTTGACCATATGAGCAACCTGTTTATCCCCGAAACTATTGACTGGTCTTTGGCGCATCATGGTTATGGCCCCGTTCCCGGTTACAAGACTCCGGATGACGAGTGGGAGACCCGCGGCCATCGCCATAGAGTCGTCAGAATTACAAGAAATGAACTTCGTCTCTTTGGCTTGGTGTTTGGAGATGGCACTTCGAAAGAACCCTTAGAGCAACCGCTACCTGCAGTTCACAGCCAAGAGATCGTGTCTGTGTTAGGACGCTTGACTGCTGCCAATTCGTCTCTTCAGACGAGTGGAATTTCCTATGCGTCGAGTACTGGCTGGAATGAAACAACGGATGTTAGGGAACGTAAGGTGATTGAGGTGGCAACACCGATTCCTGATAATCTAGATGCTCTCATCATAAAGGGACCACACATTTTCGTCGGTAATCCTCTTTATAAGTCGCCAAACGACGGCTGCAGACATAACCAGGACTACTGCACCACTGACCTAGTTTCCATCCGCGATGGTTATCTTCCACGAACCAATTTTATACCTGCTTTGAGTCTTGTGGAATATCAACAGCGCGCACAACGATTCAATGAACGATCATTCTTTGACTTCTATCGTTTGGCTCACCGCAAGATGACATCCATCACAGGAGAGAGAACCCTGGTGTCGGCCATAATACCGCCCAGCGTTGGACACATAGACAATGTAAGAGCGCTTGCATTCGAGAACATGAGTCATCTGGCTTTGTTTGCAGGAATAACCTTTTCCATCGTTGCAGATTTCTTCATCAAGGCCACTGGACGTAGCCATATCTACTCCGAATTGGAGCAACTCCCGTTCCCAACCGATCCACAACTGTGTCGGCTCATTATCGCCCGCGCGCTTCGACTCAATTGCCTAACCGTGTACTACAAAGATCTCTGGGGGAACTTATTCGATCCCAAGTTTACGTCTGATGGCTTTGTCAAGCGTGATCCTCGTCTCAAGTCCTGGTCGCACCTCACCAAGACATGGATTCGGGACGTCGCTATGCGCACGGACTACGAACGCCGACAGGCGCTCGTAGAGTTGGATGCATTGGTCGCGTTGGCATACGGACTCACGGAGGAAGAACTGCTTACCATCTATCGTGTTTATTTCGCCGTGCTGCAAAAGTACGAACGGGAGGACCGTTTCTACGATGCCACGGGTCGGCTGGTGCCAAAATCGGTCGTCCGGGCCCATCGGCTGCAATACCAGATCGAGCGCGACTTGGTCGCCCGGCCGCGCGGGAACGCGCGGATTGCGCACGAAGAGGCGTTGGCGCAAGAGTATCCCGTAGTGCATCCGGGCACGGCGGAACCGTTTGACACCTGCCAGCGGGAGGACGACCTGCGCCAGGCCTACCAGGCCTTCTCGCGCCTGTTGCGGGAGGCAACCGCATGATCCCGGCGCTGGTGGCCCAGGAGTGGCAGGCAACCCTGCTCGAGTACATCGATACCATCTTTCCTTTTCGGGACGACCGCCTGTCGACGGCGCTGCTCGATTTTCTGCGCGATCCGGTCGGGGGCATGTTTCACGGACCCTACGTTCAGGCCAGACTGCCTTTTCGCCAGGTGGAAGCGGGCTACGAAAGCCCGCTCGCGGCCATCCAGCCGCCCTTCTTGCCTTACGAGCACCAATTAAAGGCGTTCCAGCGACTCGCGTCCACGCGCGCGGATGGGCCACGACCCGCCTTGGTGACCACGGGAACCGGGTCCGGGAAAACGGAAGCGTTTCTCTATCCCATCCTCGACCACTGCATCCGCATGCGTCAGGCTGGGCATCAAGGCATCAAGGCCATCATCCTCTATCCGATGAATGCGCTCGCGCAGGACCAGGCGAAACGCCTGGCGGGCATCCTTCACGAGGAACCGGTGGCAAAGTCGCTCCTCGCGGGCCTATACATCGGTCTCGGCGAACGCGCCACGGCCACTGCCGGGGATGTCAGCCGAACGATGACGGCGGATCGGTTGATAGAGGACCGCAAACTGCTGCGCAAATTTCCCCCGGACATCCTGCTCACCAATTACAAAATGCTCGACCTGCTCCTCTTGCGCAAGGTGGACTGGCCGCTGTGGTCGCAAAACGGGCCCGAGACCTTGCGCTACTTGGTGCTCGACGAATTGCACACGTATGACGGGGTGCAGAGTGCGGACATCGCTTGTTTGGTGCGCCGCTTGCGCGCCCGATTGCGGATACCCGACGGTGTCCTGTGTCCGGTGGGCACATCGGCCACCCTGGGCGATGGCAGTGAAGATTCATTCAAGAGGCTGCTCGACTACGCCGGAACTGTATTTGGCAGTTCATTTCACCGGGATGCCATCATCCAGGAGGCGCGCCCGATCCTCTCCGAGTATTTGTTGCCGCTCGCAGAGGATCAGATTCCCGATCGAACGGCAGAGCTTCGCCCCTTTGCGCGGGAACCGGTCGAAGACTACGTGCGTCGCCAGACAGCGCTTTGGTTCGGCGAATGGACGCCGGATGCGTTGTCGCGGCGGTTGCGCAGTCACAGTTGGTTTCATGTGCTGTGCCGCATCGCTTCCGGTGATCCAGTTGCTTGGGCGGATGTCGTGCGCCGCTTTGCCACTGAGTTTGAGCTGTCGGCCGATGCGGAGCAACTCTTGTTGTCGTTTCTGACCGTGGTCTCGGCAGCGAAGTGGAACGGTGGGCCGCGCCCGCTCCTGCCGGTGCAGGTGCAGGCGTGGGTCCGCGAGTTGCGCGGACTGGTGCGGGAGATTGGCGAAATACCCCGGTTTGCATGGTCCGGACGGGATGCATCGGATGTCGATGCAGAGTTCGGGGAACATGAAGCCTTCAGTTCACGGCTTGACTCTTCATGGCTCAGCGCCCGTTCTCAAGCGCGAAAGTCCGTCTCTCTGCCGATGATCGTCTGCAACCGCTGCGGAGCCTCCGGGTGGGTGACTTTGCGGGAGCCGGGCGACCCGGAGTGCTTGGTCACAAACCCGGCGGACATCGTGTCGGCCTTGGCCGATCCAAACGGTTTGCCGACGCAAGACCGCGAACGAATCGTCTATCTCTATCCCCATACCGAATCAGAGCCCATGCATGGACGCGTGGTGACCGCGTATCTCACCCCTCTGGCAGATCTGTCGGAACGGGCGTTGCCGGGCGCTATTCCCGTGTACGTGGCCATGCCTTATTTGACAAGGGGAGCGGGCGATTCGCGTCCGCTAGGGAACCGGACGTGTCCGCACTGTGGACAGGCGGACGCCATTTTGCCCGTCTCCATGCGTCGCGCGAGTATTGGCGCGACGTTTGCGGGACATGTCCTCACGTCCGATCACGTCAGCGATCCCAAAATTTTGTCGTTTGTCGACTCCGTTCAAGATTCGGCGCTCTTGGCCGGGTTTATTCAGCATCGTGCCAAAAACTCGCTGCTGCGGACGGCCCTGGTCCGCGAATTGTCCGAAGCGCCAACCGGGGCGACCCTGGCGGATGCAATTGCGGACTGGCCCTCTGTTTGGCGGCGCGCCCTTGGCGATCGCGCGTTTTTACGAGCTTTTGTCGAGGAAGATGAAGACGATGAACAAATTGCCGGGCGTTACCCGAGAGAGATGGAGAGTTGGACAAATGAGACGTGGACACACGCCCTGAGCTTCGTTTCAATGCGTGTGTTACAGGAGTTCAGTCTGCATGCGCGGCTCGGAAGGTCCCTGTATCAGACCGGCGTGGCCTCTTTACAACAAGACCCGGATCGCCTGTCACAAGCGGTAGACATGGCTTTTGCCTCCTTGTGGGAGCGCCACCCGCACCTCAACTGGGATGGTCAATTTCGCGACCGCGTCCATGGCCTCGCACTGGGCGTTTTACACCGGATGGTGGTGAATGGCGGCATCTCCCATCCATTGCTGGTTGGTTTCAGAGAAGGCGGTGGGGAGCCGTATCTGCTCTCAAGGAGCCGCAATCGGGACTACGTGGGATCAACACGCGTTCCATCCTTTTATACGACGGGACGCGCATCGGACGGGCTGGATTCGCTGTTTGGCGCGGCCAATTCGTGGTTGGCCGTGTACACAAAGGTTGCGTTGACCCCACCAGTGGAGGAGGCAGGATGGATTGCTGAGCTAGACACGGGGGATGTGGCGCATACGCTGTTCACGGCGCTGCAGGACGCCGTAGTGGTGGATGTGTGCCATCACGGCGCGGATGCCACGTATGGCCTCCGCCCAGATGCTCTATCCATCGCGACCGCCACGTCGAGACTCGTCTGCGCAAAATGCCATGCGGAACTCACGGTGGCTGTCGCGGATGTACCGGTTTTTGTCGAGCGAGTCCATTGCCTTGCTTATCGTTGTGGTGGCACACTCGTGGAGGCACAGCAGCGGCGGCGTCGCTATGCCGCGAAGTTATACGAAGAATCCCGCGTGTTACCGCCCGCCGTGAAGGAGCATTCCAGCCTCGTGCCGAATGACGAGCGGCGTGTGATGGAGCAGCGATTTGAGACCGGGAAGCCGCAACCGCTGAATGTGTTGATTTGCACGCCGACCATGGAGATGGGCATCGACATCGGCGATTTGTCGACGGTGCTCTTGGCCGGGGTTCCACCGACCTTGGGCAACCGTGTCCAGCGTATGGGGCGTGCCGGTCGATCTTCCGGACGAGCCTTGATTGGTCAAGTGGTGCGAGAGCAGCCGCATGACCAGTATTTTTGGGAAACACCTGCGGAACTTTTGGCGGGCCGTGTGGAGTCGCCGACTTGTCCAATGGATGCACCAGAAGTGCTGAAACGCCACCTGCGCGCATTTTTGCTCGACGCGTGGATTCGAGACCGCCCGGAAGCGGACATCCCGCGCCAGGCGTCCCGCGTGGTCCTCGAAGAAGCATCCGCTCAGGGATTTCCGCACCTGTTCTATGCGTACGCCGACGCCAATCGAGATGCCTTGTGGGCTCATTTTTCGGCGTTGTTCAAGGAATACCTGCGCGCAGAGAGCATGGCTGAACTCCAAGAGTTTTTCTTCGATGGCGAGTGGAGCCTTGAAATCGACGAGGTTATCCGCGAGCGCCGCGAAGAGGAACGCGAGGCGCGTCGACACTTGGAACGGCTCAATCGGCGTTTGCAAGAGCGCGAGTTTCAGGCACAGGATGGCGTCCGTACAGAGGAGTACCGCGAGTTGGAGCGGACGGTCTATCAGGCGCGATCGCGCCACTACGCACTGCTTCGGGAACCGACCACCGAATGGTGGACCAATGAAGGACTGTTGCCCAATTACACGTTTCCCGAGCGACCGGTCACGATTCGGCGCTACCGTGGTCGCGGCGAGGTGGAAACCTTTGACCGTCCGCAACGGGAAGCGCTGCGGGAACTGGCGCCTGGACGCGTTTTCTACGCCCGTGGAAGGCGAACGCCTGTCACGCAATTGGGGCTTGGCGGGCATGAACAGGGACTCGAGCGCTGGCGGCTGTGTCCCGTGTGTCAGCACGTAGAGCGCGAGGTCAACGCGCCTCCTGGGCCGTGCCCGCGCTGTGGAACACCGGGGTGGCGCGATACGGGGCAGATTGTCCAGATGGTGCGATTGCGTCGCGTTTCAGCGAGAGAGAGTAGGCGAGAAGAAAAGATTCGCGATGACCAAGAGGAGCGCACGCGATCGCGGGCGCAGGTGCGCCTGTTTTTCGACTTCGCGGGCGACCCGGGAATGGCGGCAGAATTGCGCGAGGGGCTGTTTGGTTTCGAATGGTTTTCGCGCGTGACGGTGCGAGAAATCAATTTTGGCGAGCCGAACCGGGATGGAGGCGAACGCCAGGCGGCGGGCGAGCCCGTGCCGAAGGATGGCTTTACGATTTGTGAGAAGTGTGGTGCAGCCGCCTTGCCCGATACGCATGGTCACCCACAGATTCGCCACGTGCGTGGTTTCGCCTGTGACCGGGCGCGTGTGCGCGACGTGAGTGAACAGATGGTCAACCAGGGAACGAATGAACGCCGGACCACCAGCGACGAGCATCAGGCGCAGGTTTATCTGTATCGTGAGTTTCAATCGGAGGTCCTGCGCTTCCTGTTGCCGGTGGGTGAGGCGGCGGTAGAAGAGCGCGTCGCAAACTGGATGGCCGCACTGCGACTCGGATTGCGTCAAATCTTGGGCGGCTCGGCGCGGCAAATTGAGATTGCGGTCTACGACGAGCCGCTATCTGGAAATGGAGACGCCCGTGCGCGCTATATAGCGCTGTACGATAGTGTGCCGGGTGGAACGGGTTATTTGCGACAGCTTGCACAGCCCGAAGACATCGGCAGATTACTACAGGCTGCGCATCGCGTGTTGACCCAGTGCAGTTGCCAGAATACACAGCGGAAGGCTTGTTACCGCTGTTTGCTGCGGTACGAGTCGCAGTACCAGCACTCCCTTCTCTCCCGTCGCTTGGCAGCCGAACTGCTTCAGCCGCTGGCCGTGGTTCAACCGGATGACTGGCAGATCGTCGAGCGTTTGCAGGCGAATGCCATTGCCGGACGCCCGGAGATGCTGGAGAGCGATTTGGAGTACTTGATGGAAGTGAAGTTGGTCGAGCGCTTGGTCTCACTCGACAGTTCCGCGCGTGTTCAAACGGTTGCCTTGACAACGCCGGGGCGGCACGGTGTGCGCGTCACGGTGAAGCGCAACGGGGAGGTACTTGCCTGGGACCTGATTCGTCAGGGTCTGCTGAGTCCAGATGCGGCGCTGTTTCACACACGGC
This sequence comes from Bacillota bacterium, assembly GCA_021821225.1. Next base: position 13,009 of record JAKACR010000027.1, read on the forward strand.
CCGACTTTTTGGCGGTTCCTGTCGCGAGAGATGTGGGTGAATCTGATGACGAGGGGAGCGCGCGTATTCTCAAACCCGTGGCCATCTACGTGGACGGCGAAGCCTACCATATCGGGCACGGAGAGTTGGACCGCTGTCCGCGTGATGTCCTGCAACGGGAGGCCTTGCGCCGATCCGGTGAGTACAGGGTGTTTTCCATCACTCGCCGGGATGTTTTCGGAGATGCGGTGGAATTGCCAGGAACGGATCCCTATCCGGAGTTTGCGCAGACGTTGACGGATTTTGCTGCGCCTTTGCAACTGCATCGACCCCCACTGCCTATGTGGCGCGGTTCCGGGCTGGACCTCCTCGCCAAATATCTGATGGCGCCCGATGAACAAGAGTGGCTCCGGTTTGCCGAGGCGGTCGGTCTGGCGGTGGTCCGGGTGACGAACCCTCAGCGTGTGACGTCCGCGGAACTGGCGGTGGGCGTGATGACCCGTGCGCAAGTGGCGGAAGAAACGGCACCGTACGCAACATTTCACGCGGGGGATGAAGAGGAGGCGCCACGGCAGGTTGTGCTGGCGGAACATCGCCTCGGCGCGGGCCAGTCGGTGGCTGCGATTGTGATCGCGTTGCGATCACCGCAGGGCTTGTTTCGCTTCGACGGCGTGGTGCGCTTGGAGGATGACACGGAGTTTCGCAGTAGCCCTTTGTTTGCGGACGCTTGGCGCACGTTTTTGCACTGGTCGAACATCCTGCAGTGGCTGCCGGACGTGCGATTTGTCACCACCCGGAGTCTACGGGACTATCGCGACGAATGGCGACAGCTCGACATCCTACGCCCAGTCCAAGGTGTGCGCGTTTGGATGGGCAATCGCAGGGAAGAACGGGCGCCGGCGTGGTTGCAACTGGTCGGCGAGTCTTTCCGGGTGGCCGCGGTGGCGCTGATCGAGGCAGGACTTCCGGATCCGGAGGTGGGCTACGAACTGATGGAGGATGGCAGGGTGGCGGCGGAGGCGGAATTGGCTTGGCCTGGTGAGCGTGTGGCTGTGTTTGCGCCTGAAGTGATGGACGATGCAGAAGTCGCTGCGAGGTTAGGATGGCGGGTTTGGGATCTCTCATGGGTGCCAGACGCGTCGGATGCAAAGCAAAAGCTGCAGGATGAGTGGTCCAACCTTCTTGAGGGGAGAGATTGAGGATGTATGTGGGGATCCAGGCCACGTTCGTCGAGGCGGTATTCCGTCTGAGCAAATCGGACGGTCGGCGGGCGTGGGACACGGTGCGCGCATTTCAACACAATCCGGAATCTCCGGGCCTTCATGTCGAACCGATTCATCAAGCGGTCGATGGGAAGCTCTATTCGGTGCGCGTGTCACAAGGTTACCGCGCCATTGTCGTCAAATCTCCTGCGGAGGATGCGGCGCTGTTCGTCTGGGTGGATCAGCATGACAAGGCATATCAATGGGCGCGCAACAAGCGATTCGAGGCGGATATCGCAGGCTCCATCCGCATGTGGTCTGTGGCAGAGGCGATGCTCGCGGCGGAATCTGAGGGCGTGGAGGATGCGGCAGAATGGGTGAGAGACAGTGGACCGCGTGAAAGCGGGATGTATGGCAGCGGGCTCCATGGGAATGCCGGGCCATTCTTGGCTACGGAGTCAAGCGGCGCGCTGTTCTCTGCATTCACGGATGCACAGATGATAGCTCTGGGTATCCCGGAAAGTTCCCTGTCTCTGTTGCGAATGTTGGAAACCAGTGATGAGTTGGATGACATGATTTCCGAGTTTTCACCGGATATAGGGGTTGCCTTGCAGTGTTTGTCGACCGGGGATCCGTATGAGGAAGTGAAGCAGTTTCTCGACCGGGAACGTGCCGAGCGGAACGCGGAGTTGGACGATGAAGACCTGATTGAGGGACCGGGGGATGAACTCTCTGTCTTTGCCCGCGCCATGCTGAGCGGGAATGCGTCAGCCAGCATCCGTGTAATTGGGTCTGACGAAGATTTGTCTGCCATTCTTGACCAACCGCTCGACCGCTGGCGAATCTTTTTACATCCGTTGCAAAGGTCGCTGGTCGATGCGAACTTTCGCGGTCCTGTGCGGGTGCTGGGCGGGGCGGGAACAGGCAAGACCGTTGTGGCGATGCACCGGGCGAGGCGGTTGGCGAAAGAGGTGCTGCAGCCTGGTGAACGGGTGTTGTTCACGACGTTTTCCGTCAATCTTGCCGAAAGCATTCAGGCCACGTTATCCACTCTGTGCACGAAAGAGGAAATGGAGCGCATCGACGTGGTGTCTATCGACCGTCTGGCAAAACGTGTGCTCGACCGGGCGGGGGCAGGTCTGCGCATTATCTATGAGGATGCCGAATTGGAGTCAACCTGGCGGGAAGCCTTGGCGAGTTGCGGACTAGGGGTGGACCGGCTGTTGCTTATCCGCGAGGAGTATCGACGGGTCATCCAGCAAAACGGGATCACCTCGTGGGAGGAATATCGAGATGTATCGCGCACCGGAAGGGCCGTCCGGGTTTCGCGGGCCGAGCGCCTCCAGGTGTGGCACGTGGTGGAGACGTTTCGCGAACTGATGCGCGATCGCCGTTTCGTAGACGGTATTGACCTGTTTGTGTGGGCGCGTGCGGCGCTAGAGGCACAGCCAGGGCTTGGCGGGTACAGGGCTGCGGTGGTGGATGAAGGACAGGATTTGCACCCGGAGGCGTACCGGTTTTTGCGAGCGCTCGTGCCTCCGGGAGATAATGATCTGTTCATCGTCGGAGATTCACATCAACGGATCTATGCGCGGATGGCGGTCTTGGGACGCTGTGGCATTAATGTTCGCGGCCAGCGATCGAAACGCCTTCGCATCAACTATCGGACGACGGAACAAATACGGCGCCAAGCAATGCAGGTGTTGACGGGACTATCGTTTGACGATCTCGATGGAGGTTCCGACACCGGACGCGACGTATCGCTGCTCAGCGGACAAACACCAGAACGCAAGCACTTCACAGGGCTGCGTGAGGAACAAAACGCGCTATCTGAAGAGATTGGTCGATTGCTCGAACTGGGCATCCCCGCGGAAGAAATCGCCGTATTGGCGCGAACGAGATCACTGGCGGAGAGCTATGAGCAAGCATTGCGAGAGGCGGGGCTGTCGGCTGTCATGATTCGGCGCGGGGGGATGACGGCAGCACCCGGCGTGCGCTGCGGAACGATGCATGGCAGCAAGGGACTCGAGTTTCGTGTCGTGTTCCTAGCGAGCGTAAACGAGGGTTTGATTCCGCCGTTTCGTCACGATTGGACCGCGCTTAGTCAGGAGGAACGGGACGATGTGGAGCGGATGGAGCGGTCTTTGCTGTATGTGGCGGGCACGCGCGCGCGGGAGCGGTTGTATGTGTATTCATGCGGGCCTGCTGCGAGCAGGTTTTGGGTGGTAAGATAGTTTAACCATGGAAGTTGTATAAAAGCCTCGTTCAAGCTTTGCTGAGATTCATTGTGTGACGATATTCAAATTGTGGCTATACCCTTACTTTAGCATCACTTGCATCTCGAACAAGCATTCGATAAAATTGCCTTACAAGGTGGGTAGTGCGAAAGGGCTGGTGATCAGGATGTTGCAACGCCCCATGACGCTCCTTGAGTTTCAAACCAAGTTTCCTACAGACGACGCGCGTCGCAATCATCTCTTTGCGATACGATGGCCAGAAGGTTTCCGCTGTCCGCGTTGTGGTCACGATCGCTTTTATGTTGTGCGCGAGCGGCCTCTACTCCAGTGCCAGTTGCCGTCCTGCCTCCATCAAATCTCCTTGATCGTCAGCACGATTTTCGAAAAGTCTCGCACGTCGCTTCGCCAGTGGTTCTGGGCCATCTTCTTGGTCGCTCACGACAAGCGTGGCCTGTCCGCCCTTACGCTGGCCCGAGAGATTCACGTCACCTACAAGACGGCATGGGCAATGCTCCGTAAAATCCGTCATGCCAAGCAGTCTCGCGAGGACTCTTATCGGTTAACCGGCATTGTCGAGATGGACGAAGCGTACGTCGGAGGGCTAGGCGAAGAGCTCAAACGAGGGTGCGGCACCAACAAGACACCAACGTTCGTGGCGCTGTCGCTGCGTGCAGACGGGAAGCCGGGATACTTGCGTATGCAGGCGGCGGACAACATCAAGAACGAGACCCTCACCCAATTTCTCAAGGACCACGTGAAGGACGACGCCACGATTGTCAATGACGGATTCGGTGCTTACAAGGCGCTAGCGGATGAGCACCCTACGCTGACGATGAAGTTTGATCTGCTGAACAAGCCGGATCTCATGAAGTGGCTCCACAAAGCGATCTCGAATGCGAAATCATTCTTGCTTAGAACATATCACGGGATTAAGGGGAAACATCTGCAGGCGCATCTGAGCGAGTACACGTACTGATACAATCGGTGGCACTCCAGGGCGGGTGGTTCAATTGCTTGCTACAAACATCCATTTCTGACACACGGATTACTGTTGCTGAGCTAATGCGATAGCCATAATTCAAATTTAGGAGGAATAGAGATGGCGGGGGAAGAAAAAGGACAGACTGCGGAACCACAGAAAAAGAAAATGCGTACACAATATCATCTGAATGATCCGGTTCCTGAGGGGATGAGCAACCGAGAAAAGGACATTAAAGTGATGCGTGGTGTTGTAATT
>JAKACR010000316.1 GCA_021821225.1 Bacillota bacterium
TATCTGCAGAGTTTTGTGATGCGCGAAGCGGCGCAACCCTACATTGCCATGGCGCACCGTGTCAGTCGCCTTGAGGAGTCGGACTATGAGATGCTCTGCGCGATGATTGAAATTATGGCGCAGCGTAAGAAGTTGCGCACGCTGTCGGATGGCGGCCTCTAGCAGAACAGGTAGACGAATGCGGGCGGATATCGTCTGCGGATTGGCAAGTAACCCGACCGGCGGCATGGACCAGCGTCAGCCGGGTTTTCTGTTTCCTCAAAGCGAGTGGGATGCTTGCATTGCTATGCTCGCCGTGCGCGAATCAGGTTTTATTTTTGACCCCTTCAATGAAATTCATCCGTTTGTACAGCCCAACGGAATCAATATGCACGAAAATCATTCCGTCATACAGAGTCGTCGGCCTCGGCTAGGCGATCCCGTTGTGTGAGAGCGGTGAGGGCACCAAGAGTCAGGATGACGGCACTGAGGATGAGCCCAGTTCGAACGCCACCGCGCCCGGTGGACATCAGTCCGGCAAGGAGCGGCCCGGCACTTTGACCCAGACCAAACGCCACGGTGAGAGATGCCAGTGCCGGGGTCCATTGTTGCATGGGGAGATTTCGGCGAGCCACCGTGGTCACGGCGGTCACCACCGCCAAAAACGCGGAACCGAACAAGACTGCAGATCCCAAGACGGCGATGATCGCTGTCGACCATAACGGAAGCAATACACCACTCAGGACCAAAACAACGAGCACGGCAACGCCGCGTCCACCAGATACTCGCCCCAACAGCCCGCCCCAGACGAAAGCGAATGCCGTCGCAGCGCTTCCGAGAACAGTCCAAAACCATACGATCTCCTGCGGACGCACCCCATGGCGTTGAAGAAAGACCACGATAAACGTCATGTAGACGATATATCCCGCTCCGTACAATCCATAGGCCATCAGCATCGGTCGCAATTGACGAAACTTTGTGTGAACCCGAGGCCCTTGATCCCCGAGACTTGGTGCTTGAACCACATGGTATGCAGCGGGAACGGCACCGATCAAGGTCAACAAACCGACGGAACCCAAGAATCCCCAGGCGATACGCCATCCGATCATGTGAGGGAATGCTGTAAGGAGGATTGGAACGGTCCATGCGGACAGAACAATCCCGAGTCCAGCCCCGCCAAAATAGATGCCGAGCAGTAATGCTGCACGATGCGAGGAGTCTTGAGCACTGGCCTGTGCGACGAGACCCCCGCCAGCTACAAAAGCAACCCCGCCTGCCGCGCCGCTGACAAAACGAAACAGTCCTATGACGATGCTACTGTCGAGTACCCCCGTACCCAGCAAGGCCAGCGAGGTCACTATCAAGCTGACAATAAAGGCGCGACTGAGTCCCCACCGGTTCGCGAGTCGCGCCGTCGCCAGTGCACCGAGAAGATACCCCAAGGCATTGATCGTATTCATGGCCCCAGCTGTGGCCAGCGACCATCCCAGGTCACGGACCATGGCGGGAAGGATCAAGGCATACGCAAAGCGGGCGAATCCCAACGCGACGACCGGTCCGGCGATCAATGCGAAAGGCACCCATATTGGAACAGGGCGGTGGTCCATGCTTTCGACCTGTTTCATGCGTCGGGTTCCTGAAAATTTTCCGAGGGCAACCCTTGGGAACTCGATGGGACACCCGGTGCGCAGGCAACGTCTTGGGGAGGAAGAGCTTGGGATTCGCGCAACAAGAGGCGCGCGACTCGCTTGGCTGAGGCGGCAATCGTCGGGTTCCCCGTCACCAAAACGCGTGCATTTACGCCATCCATGAGGAGTAACAACTCATCCGCCAGACGGACGGGATTCACCGCCCCCGCATCCCGAGCGAGATCGGCCAACAGGAACTGCCACCACTGTTTATGCTGGCGGATCACTTGTCGGGCAGGTTCGTCCTCGGGGCTCACCAGTTCCGCTGCGGCGTTAAGAAATGCGCATCCTCGGTTTCCCTGTTGTCCGGACCAGTCTTCGAGCCAATCAAATACGGCCAAGATACGTTCCTCGGGTATCTGGTCTTTGCGCTGATCCAGGTAGGTTTCCACCATGCGGCGACGCGCCTGATGCTGAAAGTTCAGCGCGGCGGCCACCAACTCGGCTTTGGACCGATAATGACTGTATAACGTCGGTTTAGAGACGCCCGCGTGACGGACGACCGCATCGACACCGGACGCGGTAATGCCTTCGGTATAAAACAGATTCGCTGCGGCGACGGCCAGTCGATCCTGGGTGCTTTGGGTGGTATTCATGCAAGTGTACCTCCTGTTGGTCCTTGACAAACGCATCGCTTTGCCATGGTGTTTTGAGTCGTACTCATGCAAGTATACTAACCGGTCTGTTAACCATTGTCAAGATGAGTCCTCTGCAGAGGCAAGAGAAATAGGGATCAAGCGAAGCAAACACTGACCCTGCAGATGTCTGAACGAAAAAAGGCATCTGACGCGCGCTGTTTGCCTCCTGCATGAAGTGACATCCCACCATAAGCTGATACCAAACTGCAAAGGGGTGATGATCAGTGGGTTGTTTTGGTGGCTATACGCAATGGGCCGTGGTGTTTTTGATCATTTTCGTACTGTTCTTCTTGCTCATACCTGTGTACACGACGAAGTGTACGACGGTACCGGTTTATTAATTTTCCAGAGGACGCTTCTCATTCGAGAGGCGCCCTCTTTATCTTGATACGAAAATCGCCCCACCTCCAAAGAAGGAGATAGCCTCTCGACATTCGATCTTCGTTGATTCTCCTGGGATTCTTGCCCGTAGGATTGTGCCGTGCCCTCCACCATGAACGCGGCGGTATTGCCTGAGCGGGATGAAGAACTGGAAATTCTCCTTCGATTTTTGACGAAAATATCGTCAAAATCCCACAAAAACACTTGACATTTGAAAACTACCCCAATAATCGCGACGAAGAGTCTAACCCACTCTATCCTTCGTTGCAGGTGGGATGCACTTCCGTGACAGAGGGAGATGAGGACATTTTTTATTTCATTTCGACTCTCGTTCAAGCGCCTGCGCCACTCCGAGCCGATCCTTCAGAGCATGTTGCAGCACGTGGGAGAAGTTGATGTGCTGACTTTCTGCAGCGTCATTGAGCCATTTCGGGATGGTGAGCGTCTTCTTGATCACCTTGTTGGCCAATTCGTCCCGAATCAAGGGCATGTATGCCTCAATCAGCGTGATGAAGGCGCCCTCTTCCGCGATCGGAATGCTCCCCGGAGCACTCGGTTCAGGGATTGGATCGTGGTCATCCTCAATGCCCCAGAGATGAAGTTCCAACGCTTCTTTCGCCATATGCAGAGCTTCTTCCAGTGAATCTCCTTCTGTGATGCAACCTGGAAGGTCGGGAAACGTAACCGTGTATCCGTCGACGTCGCCAGGCTCAAAGAGCGCCGGGTAGATGTAGCGATCCATTGTATCCCTCCGAGTGTTTTTGAACTCACGGAAAGTGGAGTCCAGATTGTTTTGAGATGGAACGCACGGCTCTCGGGTTGAGGTCTTTTCGCGGGTGGGGCGCCGTTGTCTTGCCGGGTTTCGCCGGATGGATCAGTTGCACATGAGATCCAACATGC
>JAKACR010000317.1 GCA_021821225.1 Bacillota bacterium
CGCGCTTCACGCCGTAGATCTCCAGCGGCGTAAGTCGCGCGCCCGCCTCTTCGCCGTAGAGAAACGAGAAGATATTCTCCTGTTTGGTATTGGCCGCCCACGACACCTCGACGACGATGACAGATCCGTCGGCAAAGCGAATGAACGCCGAGGCGAGGTCCTCGACGTCAAACTCGTCCCCGGACCGCAGTCCGTCCGTCACGTCCGACGAGCACCACCCTTGGCTGTCTTTCATCTGATAGTGGCCGAACTTCTGAAACGTCGCGGCCGTCACCGAGACCGCCCGGGGATTGCCCATCAGGTAACGCGTGAAGTCGATCACGTGGACCCCGAGGTCGATCATCGGTCCCCCGCCCGACTCCTCCTTGACCGTGAACCAGCCAAACGGCGTGCCGCGCCGCCGGACGAATCCCGTGCGCGCATAGTAGATGCGCCCGAGTTCCCCCGCGTCGACAAACTCCTTCAGGCGCTGCACGTCGGCCCGAAAGCGGTTCTGGAAGCCGAGCATCAACATCTTGCCCGTCTCCTCGGCCGTCTTTTTCATCTCCATGGCCTCGCCCACGTTCATCGCCATCGGCTTCTCGCACAAGACGTGTTTCCCCGCGCGCAGCGCATCAACCGTCACCTGCCTGTGCAGGTGATTCGGCGTGCACACGCTGACGGCGTCAATCTCCGGATCGGCCAGCAACTCGCGATAATCCGTATACGACCGCTGTGCGCCGAAGTCCTTCGCCGCTTTTTCCGCCCGCGCGCCGACCACGTCCGCAACCGCGGCGATCGTGGCGCCCGCCTCCTGGTACGCCGGCAAGTGGGCCCGCCTGGCAATCATCCCTGTCCCGATCACACCGACTCGAATCGTCATCGATCAACCCGCCTCTCCCGTTGTCCACACCTGTCGGTCATTCGAGTCCAAAGCGCGCGTACAGTTCTTCCGGCGCCCCCAATTCTCCGAGCGCGCGCTGCAGCAGTCCGCGCATCCGCGCTTCAAGCTCCGGCTCCCGGCCTGCGAGATTGTCGTCCTGCCACGCGTCGCGCTCTGTGTCAAACAGCATCGGTTCCCGCTGCGGTCCACGCGTGTGGGCGGGGTAGCGCCAAACGGTCGCATCCGTATAGGGAAGAAACCTTCCCGCCTCCGGGTTCTCCGGCACTTTCGCCGGTGAAAACCAGTTGCCCGCGTTCATGAACATGGTCGAATACAGGTACTGCGGCTTGTCTGCGTCCGCTCCGAGGTGATAGGTGTGGCGGCCGTCCGTCACATTGAGCGACCGGCCAAAGTAGCCGTAGATCGCCCAGTCGCGAACCGTCTCCACCTGCCCGCGCAGCAGCGGCAGCAGGCTGCGCCCGTGCCGCGTATCCCCCGCGCCCGCGGCGCCCGCGGCGCCCGTGGTCGCGTCCACCATCGTCGCGTATAGATCCACCGCCGACGTCAGCGCCTGGATGCGACCGCCGTTTGCCGTCCCCTGCGGATCCCAGATGATGAGCGGCGGATGCGTCAGGATGTCGTAATTGACGCAGTCCGGTTTCCCGGTCCAGCCCTTCTCGCCCAGGTAGTGGCCGTGATCGGACGTCAGGATGACCATCGTGTCCTGCCACAGGTCGAGTTCGTCGAGCTTGTCAAACACCTTGCCCACCCACTTGTCCACCATCGCCACTTTGGCCGCGTATTGCGCCCGCACGAACCGCAGTTGCCGCTCCGTGAGGTGCGACGCGCCGTCCCCGTCGACCCTGCCGTACATCGGCCACAGGACCAGGTCCGGGTCTGTCGGGTCCTCGTCGGTAAACTGCGACGCAAACTCCGGCGGGTTGTGAAACGGCTCGTGCACATCGAAGCTGTCGATCACCAGCATGAACCGTTCCTGTTCGTGGTTGTCCGCGAGCCACTGCGCCGCGCTCTTGAACACCCGCGGCGCCAGAAAGTCCTCTTCACTGCGAAACTCCGCGGCGTTGCGCGCATACGCGCCGCGCCGGTGCGTGAAGTCGCCCGCCAGAACGCCGTCGCCCGCCTTGATCTGCCGCAAGAAGTCCGCGTCCGGCTTCACCGGAGCCGTCTTCCAGGCGTCCGTTTCGTGTCCGCGGATGAATTCGAACCCGTGATAGTCGGTAAAATAGCCGTGGCTGCCGTGTTGGAAATAGTGGTAGTGGTCGGTGACCAGTTGCGTTGTGTAGCCGCGCTCCCTCGCCACGCGCGGGAGCGGCCGGTCGTACGGCTCGATCGGCCCCCACGGGCGCCAGAGAAACTCCTGCGTCCCCGTGAAAAACTCGCGCCGCGCCGGCATGCACGGCAGACTGCCCACGCAGTGGTGGTCGAACACCGCCCCGCGGGCCGCAAGCCGGTCGATATTGGGCGTCTCGACGTTCAGTTCGACCGGTTGCCCATACGCCTTCAGGAAATGCCTGTTGAGACTGTCAATACTGATGAATACGACATTCATGATCTCTTTCTTCTCCCTTCCTCCAAATCCGAAGTCCTGTCCTACGACGGCCGGGCCAATTCTGCGACATTCATCGTTTTCCCGCCTTGGGCCGCATGATTGGCGACCAGTGTCAGCGCTCGTCTTCTACCAGCCGCCATTACACCCTTTGCTCCTGCTCAGACACCGCTTCGCTAAACTCGCGACGAGCAAAGGGTATGACGGCGGCCTCGGGGACATGGGATCAAATCTGCTGCGCAGGCGGTCTTATGCCAGATATCGCGTTTGAGGTTTCAGCCAAACGCGATATGGGCGATCATCTGCCTGCCAAATTCGGTTGATCCCATACCCCCGGCACATCTTCATCTTCATCCTACTGAGGGTAGCCGAGCCCAGTCTGCCAGGACGCCGCCCTTTGCCGCAACCGCTCCACAAAGTCGGGGAAGTCCCCGCTTCAGATTCACCTTGTTACGTGGCTGCGTCCGGCTGCACAACGCGGTCACATACGCTAAAATCGACCTTCTCGCCCGCGCTGACGACCGCCGTCCCCGGAAGCCACTCCCGCAGGGTCCGCCCGTCGACTTGCGAGCAGTCCGCAACAACCAGGTCAGGACGGTGCAGGAGGGCCAGTGCGAGCGACAGGCGCCGGACCGCTTGCGCCGCCCACTCCTCGGTGACCACCACGAGCGCCGACGGCAGATGCTCCAGCCCCACCTGCCGCAACGTCTGCCGCACCTCCCGGTCCGACAGTTCTCGTCCCGCCGCTGTGGACAGCAATTCGCGCAGCGTCAATCGGGGCAGCGGCGTATCGCCCGAGATCATTCCCGCGTTCGCCCTGCGCCGGATTTCGCCGCGCGCGATCGGGGCGATGCCTGCCAGCACCTCGCGCATCTCCACGGCCGCGCCCGGCCCATCGACGCCAACCACGGCGCCGGCGGACTGTTGCCAGGTGAACTGTCCGGCGGCGGTCGCCAACTGCAGATGATTCACCATGAGCGCCACGCCTTCCGGCACACTCCCCGCCGACACATCGCTCTCCGCCGGGTCGGCTGGCGTGCGGTCGTCCAGGTCGTCCAGCAACGTGAAGACGCGGTCGGCGTTGGATTGCATCGTCCGCACCACCAGATAGACGCCGAACGCCCCCCCGAATCCCT
>JAKACR010000028.1 GCA_021821225.1 Bacillota bacterium
GTGAATCATTCGTCCAAAGTACCCCCGTTCGACGACGGCACCATTCGTTCTACGTCCGATAATATGTATTATGTAAACAAAAAAGCCCGACAGTGTTCATGCTCGACGTATGGAATAGTCATCTGTTTCTAACAATGAAAGCGATTGCGTGAAACAACGCGCAACAAATTGGACACATTCCAGTGCAAAATCGGCACGGGCGACTTGACCCCCTTTCGGGTGGATACGTATAGTAAGAGGGATATGACTATTGCGCGAAGGATGGATTTCCATGAATGAAACCGCAGCGCGCTTCGGTAATCGGCAGGCTCCTGCGCACACGCTCGTGCTGTTCGGGTCAACCGGTGATCTGGCGAAACGTAAACTCTTCCCGGCATTGTACCGTTTGCACCGCGCCGGCCTTCTCCCCGAAGGTTTCACACTGGTGGCTGTCGGTCGCCGCGACTATGATGATGACGCGTTTCGGGTCGTTTTTTACCAGGCTATCCGCGATTTCGCGCGACTTCCCGCGATCTCCGACGAGGAGTGGCTGGAGTGTGCGAAAAAGATTCGGTATTGCCGGGTCGACATGACACAACCGAGCGATTTTGACCGTCTCAGGGATACGGTGACAGAAATCGAGCAGGCGCGCGGCGGACCGGCCAATCGCCTGTTCTACGTCTCTCTGGCGCCTGAGTTCTTTGGCCCGGTGGCCTTAGCCCTGAAAGAGTGCGGCCTCGCTTCGCCGGAGGAGACCGGCGGCTGGCGGAGGTTGATCATCGAAAAGCCGTTTGGCCACGATCAGGCGTCGGCACAGGAATTGAACGAACAGTTGCGCCAGGGCTTCACGGAAGACCAAGTGTACCGCATCGATCACTATCTGGGAAAGGAAATGGTCCAGAATATCGAGGTGCTCCGGTTCGCGAACTCCATTTTCGAACCGGTGTGGAACAACCGTTCGATCGCGAATATCCAAATAACTTCCAGCGAGACGGTCGGCGTGGAGGAACGGGCTCCCTACTATGAAAAGGCGGGCGCGCTCCGCGACATGGTGCAAAACCACATGCTGCAGATGGTCATGATGCTGGCCATGGAACCGCCAAGCCGTCTGCGCACGGAGGACATTCGCGACGAGAAGGTCAAGGTGCTGCGCTCGCTTCGCCGCTATTCGGTGGATGAAGCCAGCAAGTACGTGATTCGCGGACAGTACGTGCCGGGATTCATCAACGGTCGCACTGTGCTTGGCTACACGCAGGAAAAAGGCGTCGCTGCCGATTCCCGCACGGAAACGTTTGTCGCCGTGCGCCTGTTTATCGACAATTTCCGTTGGGCCGGAGTCCCCTTCTATCTGCGGACCGGGAAGCGGATGAACATCAAGTCGACGGAGATCGTCATCCAGTTTCGCGACATGCCAAAACACCTGTATTTCAATCAGGACGGCAACCTCGGACCGAACCTGCTCGTCATCCGGATCAATCCGGTCGAGGGCATGTACATTCAGCTCAACGCCAAACAACCTGGTACCGACGGACGCGTCGTGCCGGTCGCGATGGAATTCAGCCAGGCGGCGGACAATTCCCCGGAAGCGTACGAACGACTGCTGTACGACGCTATGCGCGGAGACTCGACGTACTTCACACGCTGGGATGAGGTGTCTCTCGCCTGGGAGTTTGTCGATCCCATCGCGGCGGCGTTTGCAGATCCCCGCATGCCGGTGGAACTGTACGAGGCGGGATCGTGGGGCCCGTCGGCGGCACACCGTCTGCCACAGCAGGACAGCTTCAACTGGTGGCCTGTTTTCGGTCAGGACACACCGTCCGTCGAAGCGTTTCTGGAACAGAAAACCGCCGGAGCCGCGAGGTGAATGAATTTGCGCATCATTGACGTCAGCATGCCGATCCATATGGACATGCAGGTGTATAAAAACAAAGCGGAGAAACGGCCTTCTTTCACAACGACAAGCGATTTTGACGAAACTGGAGAGGGCGCCCACGAGACGCGGATTTGTATCGACGCCCATACGGGAACGCATGTGGATGCCCCGCTTCACATGGTACCCGGTGGGGCCACGATCGAATCGCTTTCTCTTTCGCGCCTTGCTTCCCCGTGTCGCGTGCTGGATCTGACGGCCGTGGACGACGCCGTGCACGCCGCCGACCTGGAACCGTTTCACCCTGCGGCGGGAGAATTTCTCCTGTTGAAGACGAAGAATTCGTTTGAGGACGCGTTCAATTTCTCGTTCGTCTATGTCGCAAAAGACGCGGCGGAGTTTTTGGCGCAGCGGCGGATCGCGGGACTCGCCGTGGACGGGCTCGGGGTGGAGCGGGCGCAGTCCGGTCACCCCACCCACAAAGCGTTATTCGCAAAGGATATCGTCATTGTCGAGGGATTGCGCCTGGCGCACGTCGATCCGGGAGAGTACCTCTTCATAGCAGCCACTCTTCCCGTGACGGGCATCGATGCGGCCCCGGCGCGCGCGTTTCTTCTCCTCCCCTGAATGAACCTCCTTGAATGGATCTCCTTCCGCCTGGCGCCTGTGGCGCTTAGGCGGGGGGTTCCAGCACACTGACTGCACGGGTTTGGAACGTTCCGGCCAACCCTCTTTCGTATACGATTAGTTTTTTGGGCGACTTTAGATCCCTTTTCAGCGCTCCTTAAGATCGATGTTTAGACTGAAGCATGTCGAGCCCGGACACGAGCTCTATCTCGCCAGAGGGAGACATGCCACATGATTGGGAAGAAAAATTTGGCCGGCATCGCCGTCGGCGTCACAGTTGCACTGGCATCCGCCGCGGCGTTCGCGGCATCGCAGGGCGCATTTGCCTCCACGGCGCAAACAACGTCACCGCCTGCTGCCGCACATTCCGGCCATAAGGGGAAGCATCACCAAAGAAGGCGCCATCCGGTGATTCCGGGCAAGGAAATCGCAAGTTATCTGAAGCTTACACCGAAACAGCTCGCGACCGATCTGCACGGCCACACACTGACGCAGGTGGCGGCACAGCAAGGGATCACGCAGAGCGCGCTGACGACAGAGCTGCAAAGCCTTTTTAACGCCAAGGCGCAAAAAGCCGTGAAGGCCGGGCACATGACGCAGACCAAGGCCGCCGCCGCGGAAAAGCGCGTCGACAAGCAGCTTGGCGCGTGGGTCGCACAGCCGCACTACTGGCTTGGCACCGGCGGGCACAGACAGCACAAAAGAGGCCATGGCAGACAGCACAGCGCAACCGCAAAACTGTTGGGACAAGCGGCCAAAGATCTCAAGATGACCAGAAAGTCTCTGCTGACCGCGCTACATTCCGGCCAGACGGTGGCGCAGGTGGCGGCCGCGCACGGCATGAGCGCCACGGCGCTGCAGCAATCCCTGCAGACTTCCGCCCTGAAGCGGGTCGACAGCGCCCTTTCCCATTTTCTCAACCGAACGTGGAAGGCGCCAAAGAAAGGTTGACATCCAGACGGGATGAGTACCGGTTCGATTGATTGAATGTCACCTATCTGTCGCGAATCTGCCCTTCGCCTTTCACCATGAACTTGTATGTCGTGAGGGCGTCCAGCCCCATCGGCCCTCTCGCGTGCAGTTTCTGCGTTGAAATGCCGATTTCCGCGCCGAACCCGAATTCGTAACCGTCCGTGAAGCGCGTCGACGCGTTGTGGAAGACCGCCGCGGCGTCGACCGCCTGGAGAAAGGCGGCGGCGGTCGCGGCGTTGCCGGTCACAATCGCCTCCGAGTGCTTTGTTCCGTAGCGGGCGATGTGATCCAGCGCCTCTTCCAGCGACGGGACGATCTTGACCGCCAGGATGTAGTCATTGAACTCCTTTTCATAGTCGTCCTCAGTCGCCGGTTTCATGCGAATATCCGCCATCCGGCGATGATCAAGACCGTCGTGCAAAATGGCGGTCGATCTTTCATCCAATCGCAATTCCACGCCCTTGTCTGCGAGCGCCTCCGAAACGACTGGCAGGAACGCGGCCGCGACCGCGTCGTGAATGAGCAGGGTTTCCGCCGCGTTGCACACGGACGGGCGTTGCGTCTTTGCGTTCACGGTGATGGCGGCCGCCATCGCGATATCCGCATCCCGGTCCACATAAACATGGCAGTTCCCCACTCCGGTCTCGATCGTGGGGACGGTGGCGTGGCGGACGACATGGCCGATCAGCCCTGCTCCGCCTCGGGGAATGACCAGATCGATCACGCCTCGCGCTTTGATCAGGGCATCCACAGACGCGCGATCCGTGTTCTCGATCATGAGGATCAGATCCGCGGGCAATCCGGCGGCCTCCAGTCCCATCCGCAGTGCGCGCACCAGGGCCAGATTGCTGTGCAGCGCCTCACTTCCGCCGCGCAGGATGACGGCGTTTCCCGTTTTGACCGTGAGTGCGGCCGCGTCGACCGTGACGTTCGGGCGCGCCTCGTACACGATGCCGATGACTCCGATCGGCACGCGCACCTGTTCAATCACAAGGCCGTTTGCCGGGCGGAGCACCGCCAACCGCTCACCGACCGGATCATTCAAGAGAGCGATCTGGCGCAGCCCTTCCACCATCCATCCGATCCGTTCGTCGGTGAGCCGCAAGCGGTCCAGACGACTGGTGCTCTCACCGTCTTGCGTCGCCCGCTCCATGTCGATCCCATTGGCCGTCTTGATCGCTTCGCGCTCATCGAGCAACATCTGCGCCATCGCAGCCAGTGCGCGGTCCTTGTCGCTCCTGTCCAAGTTCTGCGCCATGCGCGCGGCGCGTCGCGCACGCTGCCCCAAGGCGCCGACATCTCCGTACGCATCGCGGTCCCGGGTATCGCCATCCCCCATCAGGACATCACCCTTCCCAATTTACGCGGTTCAGCCAGCGCGAGATTGTTTCGATGCACAACTTCCGGCAATCCGCGGAAGCGTTCGCCGTCTGTCTTGCGCTGGAGCAATTCGTGCAATTCTCGACTAGAAAAGTTAACCACCCCTTTGCCGATCGGCTGCCCACCGACCGACGCGAGTTCCACGATGGCGCCTTCTTCAAACTCTCCATGCACCGCTTCCAATCCAGGCACAAGTAGGCTGCCGTTCATGCGCACCAGCGCCTGCGCCGCTCCATCGTCAATCACCACGCGACCCTCCACGCGCGAGCCGTAGGCCACCCACGATTTTTTTGCGCCTCTGCTCTGTTGTGCTACAAACCGCGTTCCGATGCGCTCACCTTGCGCGATGCGCCGTATGACATCCGGCAGGTGACTCGCGGCGACAACCGTCTCAATCCCGGATGATATGGCGATCTCGGCCGCAACCAGTTTGGTGCGCATGCCGCCGGTCCCGACCGCACTCCCCTGCCCTCCCGCCATATGGCGTAGGCTGGCGTCAATCTCGCGAACCTCCGGGACGAGTGTGGCGGCCGGGTCAACCCGCGGGTCGCCCGAGTACAAGCCGCCGATATCCGTTAGCAGGATGAGCATGTCCGCTCCCGTGACTAGCGCGACCAAAGCCGCCAGCGTGTCGTTGTCGCCAAAGCGGATTTCGTCGACGGCCACCGTGTCGTTTTCATTGACAATGGGCACGACACCATGGCGAAGCAACGTCTCTATCGTGTTTTGGATATGGATATAGCGCCGCCGTTCTTCAATATCGGACCGCGTCAGAAGGATCTGTCCCACCGTTATGCCGTGTGCGCCAAACAATCGCTCGTATGCGTCGATCAGGATCCCCTGGCCGACGGAAGCCGCCGCCTGTTTCTCGGGAACCGTCCGGATGGGCCTACGCCACTGCAGTTTCCCGCTGCCCGCCGCCACGGCGCCGGAGGAGACGAGGACGACCTCCTGTTTTGGCGCGGACAGAAGAGAGCAGATACTGTCGACGATATGGCGCATCCTGTCTGTGGATATCGTGCCGGATGAACTGTCCGTAAGGCTGCTTGAACCCACCTTCACCACAACGCGCAATGATTTCAAGAGAGTCACCCCTGGTGAGTGTGGTTGATTCCGTGGCTCTTGTCGCCGGACTGTGCGCCTGTCCCCGGCTTTTTTGCGTACAATTCATAAAATCTGCTGTATTTCCCCGGTTGCGCCGCCGGAACGACGCGCTCCGTCCTTCCGCGCGCGGCCGCGGACGACGGCGGCGGGTCGCCTGTGCGCGGCGGTCTTCTGTTGGGCCGTTCCTCCGAACGCCTTCGTCCCTTGCGATAGTCCGCAAGCTGTTGTTCCGTCGTGATGCGCGCCCGCGACCAATCGCGAAGAATGGTGTCCACATAACGGAAATTGAACACGCCGGCCATGACCGATTCGCGCAGCGCCTCCACGAGCAACCACTCGGGATGCCCGTCCTCATCCATCCAATGCATGATCTGCTCGTATTCCAGCGGCGAAAGCAGGCGGCCAAACTCCTGCTCGAACCGGACAAAAACGGATTGTATGGAGCTTGCGTTCTCCTGCAGTCCGTACAGCCGTTCCAAAAGCGGGCGGATGCTTACGCGCTGGTCGGAATGCTGCAGCAGTCCCATACCGGTCAGTCGTTGCAGCGACGCGGCAATCCCGTCGCGCGCCAGCGACATGCGTTCCACCAGCTCGTCAAGGCTGGGAAAGGACTGTTCCGCCTGTTGGTAGGCAATGATGTGCAAGACAAGCATGGCATCCACATCCGTCAGGCCGAGTGATTTGTACGCGGCGAAAAAGGCCTGCGGAAAATGCGCCTGCCCGCCCTCAAGGGCCTCCAACAAACGTTCCGTCCGCCTATTCGGCATGATTCCTCACCGTCCTGCCCCACCCCATCGGGGTTTCAATCCCCAGTCCCCTATTGTGCAACGGCCAGTCCGTCTCCAGAGGGTTCCCCGCGCGCGGCTTCAAGCCATCTTCTGAATTCCTCTCCGCTCACACTCTCCTCGTCCACGATGTACGCCGCATAAGCGGCCATCTTTTCCGCGAACGGCTCCAGGACGGAGCGCGTCGTCGCCTCGACTTTTGCGAGGATATGCCGCACTTCTTCGTCAAGAATGCTTTCCGGGAGGTGTTCTTCGTCGACGATGCCGATCCGGCTCAAGCCGCATGTGACCTGCGTGCGGGCGATGCGGCTGGCTTGCATGAAGTCGTTCTGGGCACCCGTCGAGCGGTTGTGAAAGATCAATTCTTCTGCGATGGCGCCGCCGAGCGCCACGACAATCTGTTGATCGAGCTGGTCCTTTGTGTAAAGGTACGAATCCGCCTCGGGAATCTGCCGAACAAAGCCAAGTGCATTGCCGCGGGGAGCGATGGTGATGTGGGAGACGGAGCCGGGCCGCATCATTTCGGAGGAAATTGCGTGTCCCAGTTCATGCACCGCCACGCGGCGCAGTTCCTGCGGCGTCGGCAGTCTTCCTGTTTTTTCACCCATCAGGACCTTGTCGACCGCGTCGCGGAAATACTCCTGGACAATGACGGGAGAGTTCTCCCGCAGTGCAATGATGGCCGCTTCATTGCACAGGCTTTCCAACTGCGCGCCGGAGAACCCGTAGGTTTCCCGCGCAATGTGCTCAAGGTTCACATCGTCCGCAAGCGGCTTGTCGCCCGTCTGGATGCGCAGGATGTGAAGACGGCCCTCCTTGTCCGGCAGGTCGACCTTGATCTGTCTGTCAAACCGGCCTGGGCGCAGCAACGCGCTGTCCAAAACATCCGCGCGGTTTGTCGCGGCCATGATCAGGATCAGCGGATACTGCGTTGTCTGCATGCCGTCCATCTCAGTCAACAATTGGTTCAGGGTCTGGTCGTACTCCTGGTGGCTGTACAGACCCCGTTTTCCTCCGACCACATCGATTTCGTCAATAAAAATGATCGCGCTGTCCTTCGATTCCTTGCGCGCGGTCGCACGGGCCTTGCGAAACAATTCCCGGACGCGTTGCGCGCCGACGCCCACGTACATTTCCACAAATTCGCTGCCCGAGGCGGAAATGAAGACGGAATCCGTATACGATGCGGCGGCTTTGGCCATCATTGTCTTGCCGGTGCCGGGCGGTCCGGTCAATAGGATGCCCTTTAAGGGGCGAATGCCAAGACGGCGGATCTTGTCGCGATAGCGGAGAAAGTCGAGCGCCTCCATCAATTCTTTCTTGGCGTGTTCCTGACCGCCGATGTGTTCAAAATTCACGGCATGGCGTACGGCCGCCTCCCGCGACCCCGTGGGAGCCATCTGCCTGCGCTGCATGGCTGCATAGAGCACGAAGCCGAGGCCGCCGATGATGAGCAACGGCAACAGGTTGAGCCCAAGGACGGCGGTAAACAGCACGATCGCAACTCCTGCGCCGATCAGCCATTCTCTCATCATCCGCTCACCCCCACAGCCTTGATTGAGATGACGTCATAAAGGTACGCACTGCCCTTTTCAAGCTGCACAAACACATCGTTCACATTCATCGTCACGCGCGCTGTCGCGCCGTGCTGCCGCGCCGCTTTCGTAAAGCTGGCGATCATGGTCTGATAATCTCCGTGCGCCATTCCCTGGTAGATAATCGGCGAAAGATTTTCGTAAAGGCTGTTCAACTGTGGTGTGCGCCGATCGGTCAGGAAAATTGTCGCCGGTCCGCCCAGCATGCCCGTGATGCGGGACTGGATTTCGTCGTACGTCGTCTGCAGGTCCCGCACCTCGCCCAGGGTCACGTTCACCTGGGGACTCGTCCCCAGCGTCGAAACGGCGATGGATTGCACGTACGGCACTTGCCGCAAGCTAAGTTCAAGCGGCCGAATCAGAGCGTATGTTCGGTAGAGTTGAAGACCGCCAAACAGGACGGCAAAAGTGAGAATGAAGGCGGTGATTGTCGGGAGGATGCGAATTCTCGACACGCCGGTCCCCCCTTTACTGAGATCCATGCAGGCGTATTTTTCTTCCTCATTGTCGGCGCCGCGAAGCGGCGTAAAGGTCTATCGTAAAATCTCAACGCACAAATCCCACTCCAACCAGCGCCGATGCGTTCTTGCCACGACGCCGCGGGAAGGCTGCGGATTTTTTCACAACTCCCTTAGCAGAAGTATAGCACGTTGTGTGAGGGGATTCAGCACAAAATGTCGCCCATGCGGTCAAATTGCTTCCTGTCGTGCCAATCACAAGGCTCACTGGTAGCTCACTGTTGCCAAGGACGGAACTGGGCGTTTGTGGTGAAATGCCACAACAGTCTGCCTGTGTACATATCGACGTAGGAAAAGAGAAACGCGCCGCCCTTCAAACGGGCGGTGATCTCCCAGACGGCTCCCTTGCCGCCCGCGCGCCGGCCGAAGACCGTGTGGTACCCTGGATCGATCCGGCCTGGCACGGCGCTGACGACCGACGAGATCGGCAGGCTGAGCGTTTCGGTGGCAAGGATAGCACGCTGTTTGGGGATCACCTGGTCGGCGTATGCGATCGTGGCCGCGCCGTGTTGGACGAACGCGTACGCCTGCTGGCCCGTATAGGTTACGCCAAGCACGGATATTTCCAAGGGCCCCCCCGTGTACCACTGCACCTGTTCTATGCGGCGCAACGGCGTGTGACGGAGGACAAACGCGACGGCGGCGCGCTCGGCGCCGTCGACGGAGGACAGCTTGGGCGCGAGCCATTCGACGGAAAGCACAGCGCCGCAAGCGGCAAGGATGACGCTGCAGCAGGTAATATAAAGGATCTTCAGTCGCATGTATCAGTCCTGTAGATGGTGACGGTGTATTTCGCACGATCAGTGCGCGACTGCGTCAATCCAAACATGATATCCCGGTCCTTCAGCGTGCGGTTGAGAAAATCGATAAGCAGGTATAAGTCATCCGACGGGGCTATGTCCTTTGTCGCAATGACCATGTGTTCACGCTCCACGGCTTCACAGTCCCCTTCTGCGAGAATCTCAGAGCGTCAGTCTCCACTCCTTCAGTGTAGCAAGCAGAATGCTGTTTGTAAAATCGAAATGGACTGGCGTGACGCTGACTTTCCCCTGTTCGACCGCATGCACGTCCGTATCGGGAGCATTGTGGATCTTGACGAGTTCTCCCGCCTGCCAGTAGTATGCCCGTCCGAGCGGATCGACGCGCTGTTCATAAGCATTCTGGTACATGCGGACACCGATGCGGGTGATCGCGATTCCCTTGAGATCGTCGTATGCTCCCGGCGGCACATTGACATTCAGGTAGGTCCGCTCATTCAGGCCGTGCTGCGCCACCTGTGCCACAAGCATCTCGGCGATGCGGACGCTGGCCGTAAAGTCAAACGGCGCGTCGGTCAGCGACACGGCGAGCGCCGGAATGCCCTGCAGCACGGCTTCCGCGGCTGCTGAAGCCGTGCCGGAATACACGATGTCCAGACCGAGGTTTGCTCCTGAGTTGACGCCGCTCACCACGATGTTGGGAGGCTGTCCGCACAGGGCGCCGAGCGCCAGTTTGACACAATCCGCCGGCGTCCCGTTGACCTCAAACGCGCGGATGCCCTCACTGATTTCAATGCGCTGCGCGTGCAGCGGCTTGTGCAAAGTGATGGCGTGGCTTGTGGCGCTTTGCTGGCGTTCCGGGGCGACAACCGTCACGTTCGCCCCGGTGGCAAGCTGTCGGGCCAGAGCCTGGATGCCCGGGGCATGCGCGCCGTCGTCATTGACGATCAGTATTCGCATGGACCCAATCCCTTTCTTCGTGGCATATGTTACCGCTGATACGCCTGCTGTCGCGCGGCGATAATACGGGCAGGAGGCGATGCGGACATGGACGGGTTGCTGACGCGAATGCCCTTTATATTTATGGATTCTGCCGGTATCCTGCCGGAACCTCGCTCGCTATACCGCAAGTTTTGAGCCGGCAGCGCTCCAATGGTGTCGGGTGATGTGCGGCCAACCGAGTCAAAGCGCTGATGCCAGTCTTTTTGCGCGCCGGGAAGCCTCATGGATCACGCGTTCGCGATCGATGGTGAGAAATTCCCGGTTGCGCACGAGCGCTTTTCCCGCGACGAACACGTCGGTCACATCACCGCCGTGCGAAGCGTAGACGGCATGCCCGATCCAGTGGTGGTCAGGCGCGTAACGCGGTCCCGAAATATCTAATAATTGGATGTCGGCCGGCGCCCCGGCGGACAGGGTGCCAAGGCCATTTTCGTAAAACAGCGCACGCGCGCCGCCCGATGTCGCCATCTGCAGCGCGACAGGCGCGGGCACGGCGGCCGGGTCCTGCTTTGCACCCTTATGCAGCAGCGCGGCCAGGCGCATCTCGTCGTACATGTCCAATTTGTTGTTGCTGGCGGCGCCGTCTGTGCCGAGGCCGACCGTCAGGCCGTTCGCCAGCATGCGCGCGACAGGCGCGATGCCGCTGCCCAGTTTCAGATTGCTCGCGGGGTTGTGCGCGACGCGCACGTCATGCGCCGCGAGGATGGCGATGTCGTCTTCTGTCACATGCACGCAGTGCGCGGCGATGGTTCCCGTCTCAAACAGGCCGCTCCCCTCTATAACGCGGACGGGCGATGCGCCGTACTCGCGCAGCGCGTCGTCCACCTCCTGTTGCGATTCGGAGAGGTGGATCTGGACTAAAACATTCCATTTCTGCGCCGCGGAAGCGATTTTTCGCAGGCTTTCCGGCGGACAGGTATACAGTGCGTGCGGCGCAAGCGTCATGCGCAGGCGTCCTTCACCCGTCCCGTCGAATTCGCGGATCAGGCTCTCACTCTCCGCCAACCGGCTTGCAAACGCCTCCCCGCTTCCGATGACACCGCGCCCCAGCACGGCGCGGATGCCGCTGTCCTGCACGGCCTGTGCCACGCGCTCCGTGAAGAAGTACATATCGGTAAAAGTGGTCGTTCCGGTTTCCAGCATTTCCAGAATCGCGAGCATTGTGCCGGCGTGCACGTCATCTGGCGCGAGTTTTTCCTCGATCGGCCAGATGCGCTCATGCAACCACCGGTGCAAACAGAGGTCGTCCGCATACCCGCGAAACAGCGACATGGCGGCGTGGCCATGCGTATTGACCATGCCCGGAAGCAGCAGCCTGGCTCTGCCGTCGATCACTTGCGCGAACGCTTCGTCGCGTTCGGCCGGCGCGCCTGCTTCGATCGCTTCAATCTGCGCGTCGCGCAAGACGGCGTACCCGTGCGGAATGATCCGGCTTGTCGCGGGATCGATCATGCAGACATCGCGAATCAGCGTTCTCATGGCCGGTCCCCCTCTGTCGAAACCATGGCGGCGGGGGGAGCGCAGGAACACGCGCGCCCTGTTTTTGCGTGCGCGATCGCAGTGAAAAAGAGGCGGCGCAAACGGTCCGCATTGCGCGCCATTTCGTCCAGCACCTCCCGGTGCGTCAATGGCGCGTCCGCCAGACCGGCCCCATAATTCGTGACCATCGCCACGCTTGCGTAACAGATCCCCGCTTCCCGCGCCAGCACCACCTCGGGAACCGACGTCATCCCCACCACATCGCCGCCCATCTGGGCAAAGGCGCGGATCTCCGCCGGGGTTTCAAAGCGCGGACCTTCCGTGCAGACGTATACCCCCTCTGCCGCGACGGAAAGCTCCAACTGCGCGGCGGTGTCCTGCAGCACGCCGCGCAGGCGCGGGCAGTACGGCGTCGTCATGTCGACGTGCGTGACAGGTGCGCCGTCTGCAAAAAATGTGCCATTCCGCGTTTTTGTAAAATCGAGGAACTGGTCGATGATGACAAGCGATCCGGGCGCGAGCGACCGCTTCAGGCTTCCCACGGCCGCCGTCGCGAAGACATCGCGGACGCCGAGCTGTTTTAAGGCCATGATGTTCGCGCGGTAGTTGATCTCATGCGGCGGGATATTGTGCCGCACGCCGTGGCGCGGCATGAACGCCACCGGGCGTCCTTCGTGCAATCCGACGACGCACTTGGCGTCCCCGTAAGGCGTATGTATGACGTGTTCCACTGAATCCGCCAATAATTCCGCGTGATACACACCTGTTCCGCCGATGATGGCGCATGTCGTTTCCGGCATCGCAACGTTCCTCCCGCTGGATCTCGCTGGCTCCGGGGGGAGGGTTCACCGCTCCCCGGATTTAGTTGCAGTGTACCATATGGATTCTACGCATGACGACCGTGCAGGGGCAGAAAGACGCCGTGCGGATCGGCGATAACCGTAAGCGCCACGGGGGAGTCGACCGTGTACACGTCGATCCACATCTCGTACAGGCGATCGACAAACTGGGTCAGGTCGGGCTGTCTGGACAGGCGTGTTGAGCCGTCGAGAATGACCGCCATTCCGGGATCGAGCATGGACAGTGCGCGCGGACTGAAATCGTTCACCGTCAATTGGCCGAGGTCGACAATCAGCACATCCTGTTCCGGAGGCCGCGCATGTACGGGCTGTCGCGCGACGGGATACGCGATGCCGACGTCCATGTACGGCACTCTCAGGTGAACGATGGCCAGCGAGCGAGAGCGAACCTGGTTGTCCTGCGGCAGCACGTGAACATCCACGGCGCCGGACGGCAGGATCACACTCTTGCCATAAGACAGCCAGCGCATCCGGAACGTTCGCGCAGTGGACGCGGCGCCGGGGAAAACGGCGTCGGTCGGAGCGAGAAGCACCAACGGAACGGCGAACCGCGACTGCAATCTGGCGGACACCGCGCTTAATTGCGGCGCCGTTAGGTTTGCGGGGACACCGTAAAGCAGCAGGAGGGCCGCCCGAACAGGAGAAGAGACGCCTTTGCGCGCGCCCCCGGATGGCGGCGGCGCCAGGCGCGCCGCCGCTTGAAACGGCAGCGCAACGACGTTCGTTCCGTCGGGCGCCTGCACACTCACACAAGGAAACGGCTTGGCCTGCACGGTCAGCCGCGACTGTTCTTCAGCAGCCAGCGCACCCTGCGCACAACCGCATACGACGCCGATACAGCATACCAGCAGAGGGAGAAACCCACTCATCGCGACATCGCTTCCCCTCCATCCAACTGCGTGAATCCAATTTCATCCACCACTATATCTGGAATCAGATCGCCTGTTCAGTAGACTTTATCCCATGTCCCCTAGGAATTCATGCCGGAATTCAGCAGCCTGTCCGCACTCTCGATTCCGGAGGCGCGCATGACGATTCCGAGAAACACCAGCGCGTCGCGGTCGCTCCGGTCGATGGAAAGCGCCGCCGCCAGACAGCGCAACGAGCGGCGCCAGCGGCCCTGATGGGCGAAAAGGCGCGCAAGTTCGGTCAGACCATGCACTTTTGACCTATCGTCTCCCAGATCCATCACCCTGCGCAGATAGGCGACCGCCTGGCGCGCCTCCCCGCGCAGGGCTGCGACGCGCGCCAGTCCGGATAGAGGAAGAAGAGGGTGCGAGGACTGTTTTAACAGCGACTGGAACAACCGTTCCGCTTCCTCCAGCCGTCCGTCAAGGCACAGCGCATAGCCCAGTTGGCCGAGCCGCTCCTTGTTATGCGGTTCCAGACAGACGGCCTTCTTGAGCAATCCGACTGCCTGGGTGTGTTCTTTCCGTTCCAGGGCTATCCAGGCAAGACCCGCCATGGCTCTGGTGTCTGTCGCGCGGATGGTCAGCGCGCGCCTGTACAGCCCGTCCGCTTCATCAAACTGTCCGCTGTAGCGCAGGACGTACGCCGTTTCACACAGGATATCCGGCGCATGGGGCGACAGGATCAGGGCTTGTCTGTACGCTTTTATCGCCACGGCCGTCCTGGCCGCCTCAAATTGGGCGGCTCCATACACTCTCCATGCCTGCGAATCCGCCGGGGACAATTCGATCGCGCGCCGGGCGTGCTCCGCCGCCCGCCGATGATCCCCGAGCGCGTAGAAACAGAGCGCCGCGTTGAATTGCGCGTCGCTGTAGTCGGGGCGCGCCTGCAAGACGCGCAACAGCTCTTTTGCGGCTTCGAGGAACCTTCCTCCGGCGACGTGGATCTGCGCCTTGGCCTCGTGCGCCGCGGTGATCAACAGTTCATCGTCCGTCGACCATTCCACCAGGGAGAGTTGCCGTTCGGCCTCTTTTTCTTCACCACCGGACAGATGGCAGAGCGCGAGGTACAGACGCGCGACGGTCAGTTGCGGATCGAGTTCGAGAATGCGCGCAAACGCCCGTTTTGACTCGTCGAACATGAACAGGTCAAAATAGCCGATGCCTTTGCGAAAGAGTCGCAATCCATCCGCCGTATCGAGCAAAGACGCCGGACCGTCCGGCCAGCCGGCCGGCGGGCGGCCGGCCGCCTCCGCCAAACCGCTCCAGGGGACGAAGGCCGTCTGTCCGCCGCCGTCCGTTGCCGGAGCGACGGCCAGATTCTCATTTTTGTGTGCGGCTTCAGGTGAAAGAGGCGAAGGATCGGCGTCCGCGGCGCTGTATTTTTCTGTAAGATCTGAAACCCGGTCCTCGAACGCGATCCATAAATCGAGAAACTGGCTTCCCATCTTCCGCAGGGCGCCCAGTTCCTCACACAGGTACCGCCGCTGCTGTTCGTCCGCGTATTCCAGTTGGCCGGCTATTCGTTCCACGGCAAAATACAGCCGCTCGAATTGCTGTTGAAAAAGCATGTCCGACACCGCCACGATTTTCCCTTAGGCTTTCCTCCGGGCGGCCGTCCTATGCGCCATGATCTGTCGCAGACCCATCCGTTTACGACAATTCCACGTTGTCGATCAACCGGGTTCCGCCGACAAACGCGGCCACGGCGCACAGCGTCGTCTTGCCGCGTTCGACCGTTTCCACAGGCTGCAATGTCTCTCCGTCGACAAACGACAGGTAATCCAGGCGCAACAGCGGTTCTCCCTGCAGCATCCGCAGCGCCGTCGCCCGCAAAACGGCCGTTTTGCGTTCGCCGCGCGATACTTCGTCTGCCACGTGCGCCAGCGTGCGCCCCAGGATGGGAGCCGCCGCCCGCTGCGCGGCGGACAGGTACACATTGCGCGAGCTCTTGGCCAGACCATCCGGTTCCCGCACGGTCTCGACAGGCACAATTTCCAGCGGAAATTGCAAATCCTGCGCCATCCGCCGCACGATTCTCCACTGCTGCGCGTCTTTCTTGCCAAAATACGCGCGCTGTGGCCGAACGAGATGAAACAGCGTGGAAAGTACGGTGCACACGCCGTCAAAGTGGCCCGGACGGGAGGCGCCGCACAGATGGTCGCCCAGCAGCGCGACGTGGACCCTGCTCACCACGCCGTCTGGACCATAAAGGTCGTCCACGGCGGGCGCGAACAGCAGGTCGACCCCGTTTTGCCCGGCAAGCGCGGCATCGCGCTCCAGGTCGCGCGGATAGTTGGAAAAGTCCTCCTTGGGCCCGAACTGCAGTGGATTGACAAAAATCGACGCCACGACGTGTCCACACTCGCGCCGCGCCTGCTGCATGAGCCGGGCATGGCCGTCGTGCAGATAGCCCATGGTCGGCACAAAGCCGACAGGCTCCTTGTTTCCGGCCTCGTCCCGCGCACGCCGCAATGCTTTCAGTTCTTCCACGGTCGTGCAGACGATCACGGCGCATCGCCGCCCGGCGAGGCATCGGCGTCATAGCTGTACTCCGCCGTCGGAAAATCGCCCGACCGCACCTGTCCGGCGTATTCCCGCAAAGCGGCGACAGACAAATCCCGGATGGACGCGTATTGCTTCACGAACCTGGGCAGCCTGTCTTCCCGCATGCCCAGCGCGTCGTGGTACACCAGCACCTGCCCGGAACAGGCGGCGCCCGCGCCGATGCCGATGGTCGGGATGCGCAGGGCGCGCGTGATCCTGTTTGCCAGCATGGCGGGGATGCACTCCAGCACGAGCAGGAACGCGCCCGCCTCTTGCAGCGCCAGCGCGTCGTCCAGCAGCGTCTGCGCCGCGTCCGCCCCCCTCCCCTGCACGCGAAAGCCGCCGAATTGCAGCACGGACTGGGGCGTCAGGCCAATGTGGCCGCAAACGGGAATGCCGGCCTGCACCAGAGTGCGCACGCAATCCGCACGGACGCGGCCACCCTCCAGTTTGACAGCATCGGCGGACGCTTCGCGCATGAGCGCGGCCGCGTGTTCCAGCGCGCGATCCAGTGAGCCGTGATAGGTTGCAAACGGCAGATCGACGATCATCATCGTCTGCGCAGCGCCCCTTCTCACCGCGCGCGCATGGTGGATCATGTCGTGCAGCGTGACGGGAATGGTCGTGTCGTATCCGAGCATGACCATGCCGACCGTGTCGCCGACGAGGATCACGTCCACGCCCGCCGCTTCGACCGTCGCGGCCTGCGTAGCGTCATAAGCGGTCATCATGACGATTTTTTCGTTCATCTCCCGCATGCGCAAGAGCGTTCGCGTGGTGCGTTTCTTTTCCGGCAATGCCATCCGCCCCTTTGTAACGGAGACATGGGGTCATCCGAAATTTTCATTCATTGCCGCGGTCCGCAGCATTCAGAACAGCATCGTGCGCGTTCCGGACTCTACGATTTCACCGCTCGCCACTTCGCGCGATTCTCCTGTTCCCGTGATGATCTGCAGGGTTCCCCTGTCTGTCAGGGAACGCGCCATGCCTTCAATGACGCGATCTCCCTGGATGATTTTCACGTAATTGCCCAATGTCGCGCAGTGATTCACCCACTCGTCGCGCCATAA
>JAKACR010000029.1 GCA_021821225.1 Bacillota bacterium
TGCAGTACACCGACTACAAAGCGCTTCGCGCCGGAAAGCTCGTGGTCAAAGTACCGTTTGCGTACAGTTCACAGGAGTGCGCCGCTTGCGGCGACACTCATTCGGACAATCGGCCGACACAGGCCGAATTTGTCTGCCGCCGCTATGGACATACGGACAACGCGGATCACAACGCAGCCGTCGTCATCGCCCGTCGAGGTGTAACCAAGATCCTGTCAGGCGTTCCGCTGACAAAAGCAAAGAAGACCGTTCGTATGCGAAAGACGGTAGGGCCGGAACGGTCCGAACCTGTGCAATCCGCATTGCCTATCGTCACCATCCGCGATTCCTTGCTCATGTGTCCGCATGACGCTCTGGAGGACCAGGGCGTGGCGGCCGCTCTCAGCGCCCCGTGACGCGCCAGCTCCAGTGATCGCGGGCGAGCAGAGTGTTCGGGAAAATTTCCCGCGCGTCGGCGAGGAGTTCTTCTTCGCCCTGCGCGCCCTGGTAGCGCGGGCTGACATGGGTGAGAATCAGCGTGCCGGCGCCAGCCTTTTCCGCCGTGCGTGCGGCGTCCGCGGCGGTCGAATGGCGGCGCGCGCCGGCCAGTTCAGCGTGCGCGCGGGAGAAGGTGGCTTCGTGCACCAGCGCGTCCGCGTCGGCCGCCAGCGACACGGAGGCTGCGCAGGGCGTCGTGTCGCCCAGGATGACCACCTTGCGTCCTGGAACCGCCGCCTCGGTGAAGTCTTCTCCGCGCAGGACGCGACCGTCCGGCAGCGTGACCGTCTCGCCGCGCTTGAGCTTGCCGTAGAGCGGTCCGGCCGGAACACCCTGGTCCCGCGCCCGTTCCAGGCGAAAGCGCCCTGGCTTGTCCCGTTCCTTTATCGCGTATCCGAGCGACGTGACGCCGTGGCGCAACGGCGCGTAACGGACGCAGACATCGTCGTCCTCCAGCGCGGCCGGCCACTCGATCGCACGTTCGGACGCCGGTTCCGCCTGAGAGGCCGCCTTCCCATCGCCTATCCCGTCATCCATCCCGCCGGACGCCGGCACCGGGGGCGTTGCGGCCATGCGCGGGGGTTCCGGTGGCGTCCGCGGTGACGGCGCGCTTCCTGTCGCCGGAACGGCCAGCTCAGCAATGCGCAGGTCGTAGCCGAGCCGTGTCGACGACGCGTCAAGACAGGCGCGCAGGTACGCGGCGATGCCGACCGGGCCGAGCACGGTCAGAGGGCGGTCTTCTCCGCCTTGCAGCGAACGGGTGGAGAGCAAACCGGGCAGGCCGAACAGATGGTCGCCGTGCAGGTGCGTGATGAAAATATGCGTGATCTGCGCCGTGCTAAACGGCGCGCGCAAAATCTGGTGTTGTGTTCCTTCGCCGCAGTCAAACAGCCATATGGCTCTGCCCTGGTCAAAGCGCAGGGCGACCGACGAAACGTTGCGTTCCCGCGCGGGAGCGCCCGCCGCGGTGCCGAGAAAGTAGAGTTCCATGTCACTTCGCTTCTTCCGCTATAATCACTGTTCTGCTATCAATGGGGACGGACCGTGCTTTTTCCAGTAGTTTGCGAGAACGGGCAGGAGAATGAGCGAGAGGAGCACGACCGGAACGGCGGTCCACTGCGCCGCGTCCCAATGGAAGAGAAAACGGGGGCTGTCGCCGCGCAACATTTCCATAAGAAACCGTTCAATATTATATAATATTTGGCTAAAGAGAAAAATCCATCCCAAGGGCCAACGGCGCTGCTTGATGATGAGCAGCAGGGCAAAGAGAATGACGTCTCCCTGACCCTCCCACACCTCGGCCGGCCAGAGCGGTTGGTTGCCGTAGGTGGCGTTGGCCAGCGTGCCGACTGGGTAAAGCAGGCCAAAGTGACCTCCGGTCGGCGAACCGAAGGCGTCGCCGTTCATCAGGTTGGCGTCGCGGCCGATACTCTGTCCAAGCAGAATGCCCGGCGCGCAGAGATCCGCCAGTTCCCAGAAACGAAGTTTCTTTCGCCGCACGTAGATCCACGCGGTGATAAGCGCTCCGGCGATGCCGCCCTGTATGGAGAGGCCGCCGTTCCAGATGGCGATGATCTGTCCGGGATGCTGGCTGTAATACTGCCAGTCGAAAAAAAATACCTGCCAAAAGCGGGATCCGATGAGTCCGCCCAAAAACAGCAGTGGGCCGAGGGTCATCAGATGGTCGACGAGATGGGCCTTGCCCTCCACCCTGGCAAGAAAGACGGTGACGCCAAGGCCGAGCAGGAAGGCGAGCAGGAACAGGATACTGTACGAGCGCACAGGAAACGAGCCGATCCAAAACCAGTACTGGTGCATAGATCCTCCTTTGCTTCATCGGTCCGCAATGGGGTCTATTGTACCAGATTTTCGGCGTCTCCGTCGCAAGGCGGATACGCGGCAAGACGCGGGACGGTGGGAATGAAGCGCGATATCCTGTACGATCATTTCAGCGGGGGAACGCTGTTGATCCGTTCAGAGGGCGATCGCCGTAGGTTCGTCGAGTGACCGGACGGAGGCGGCGAGCGGGAACTCGCGCACAGGAACAGGAAGTCGGGTGGAGGGTTCACGGATGAAAAGGGTGATTGCTCTGGCCATCATGGCGGTAGGCGCGCTGGTTTTCCTGGCGGCAATCGGCGCCCTGCCGCACCGGGTGGGTTACTATGTGGATACGTACTGGCCGCTTCTCCTGATCGGCTGGGGACTGGAGGGGGCGTGGAACCGGCTGCGCGGCAGGCGGTCCGGCGTGCTGTGGCCCGTGTTGGCTCTGGCGGCGGGTGTATTTTTCCAAATGCGCAACCTGCATCTCTTTTTGGGTGCGGGAACGATCAGCCCTTGGGGCGTGGCGCTGGGCGTGCTGTTGATTTACATCGGCTTTGCTGCGGCGGGCGGGTCCCGCTGGAAGAGGAGACCAAGCGTATCGTTTGAGGTGGATTGGGGACAGCGACGCGGTGGCCGACGCCAACGGCGGGAACAGGGCTGGAGGGATGGGCAGGGCCGGGAGGCGGGCGATCCGTCGGTCGATGACGAAAGCGGCGATCCTGGCGGCGGATGGTACACCGGGCAGCAAGCTGGGCGGCGCGCGGACTGGAGGCGCAAGGGATGCGGCGGGTGGAGCTCCTTTGGTGCGGGGAATGCGATCAATAACAGGCGTCTGGCGGGCGAAGTGCGCTACGGCGACCGGGCGTGGCACCTGCATCCGCTGGACATCGGCATGCTGGCCGGCGAGGTGCGATTGAATCTGGCCACAGCGACGATCCCGACGGGGGAGACGCCGATTGACATCCATCTGTTGGCAGGCGAGGTGCGCGTGCAGGTGCCGGAGGACCTGGCGGTGCAGGTGGATGTGCGGGTGCCTGTCGGGGAGTGGTCCGTCTTTGAGCAGAACGAGTCGGGGGTGGGGATGCCGGGTTATCAATATCTTGATGCGGGGTACGGCTCGGCGGCGCAGAAGGTGCGGCTGCAGATCCACGTGAAGGCCGGGGAAGTGGTCGTGGCGCGCGTGTCCGGCGACAAGACCGCGGACTTCGACGGCGGCGCCGACAGCGCAAATGACGCGGGCGGGGTAGACGGAGCGTTTTCCGGCGCGGATCCGTCCGACCCAACCCATGCGGGGTGATGCCAGTGCGGACGCGCAATCTTTCAAGGGCGCTCATGCGGTCGCACATCCTGGCGGGATTGGCTTCATTCGCGGCAACGGCGGTCGCGCTGCTGTTCGCGTTGGAGGCCGGGTTCGGCGGCGTGCCGACTGTCGGCGGAGTTTCGCGGACCGCGCCGGGGCGCGCCGCGCTCGAACTGGGCGGCGCGCTTGTCCTGACCGCGCTTTTGACGGTCGCGTTGTCACTGTACTTCTGGTACACGGGGACGCGCGCCGTGCGGATGAAACTGGCGAATCTGGCGGACGGCAGCGCGCTGTTCGCCGCGGGCAAGCTCGCGCATCGCATCCCGGTGGATGGCGACGACGACATCGCCGTCACGGCCGACCGGCTCAACGCCATGGCGCAGCGCCTGCAGGCGCAGGTGCGGTCTTTGCAGGAACTGGCGGAGCAGAATCTGGAGTTGCGGAAAAAGGCGGAACTGTCCGCCGTGCTGAAGGAGCGCGAGCGCGTGCGCCGGGAGTTGCACGACCGCGTGAGCCAGGACCTGTTCGGGCTGGCGATGCTCTGTCGCGCGGCCGACGCGCAAAAGGACGACAATAGTGCGGCCGCGCTGGCCCTGCTGCCGGAAATGGCGCAGCTTTCTAAACGAACGCAGAGCGCCATGCGCGCGCTGCTGCTGGAATTGCGCCCCGCGGAGCTGGCGCAGCGGGAGATAACGGAGGCGCTGGCCGGCCTGGCGCACGAATTGTCAGAGCGCACCGGCGTTGCGGTCCACTTTTTGACGCAGGGACTGGACAAAGACGGTGCGGGGAGACGATTGGCGCCAAGCATGGAGGATGCGCTGTATCTGATCGCTCAGGAGGCGGTGGCCAACGCGCTGCGCCACGGCAAGCCGACCAGAGTCGACGTGCTGCTTTTCGCTGAACGCGAGCGGGTCGTGTTGCGCGTGCGCGATGACGGAGCGGGCATGAAGACGGATGAACATGAGGCGGCCGGCGCAATGTCGGTGGGGCTGCGCTCGATGCGCGAACGCGCGGAATCCCTGGGCGGTTCCTGCGAGATCGCGAACCGTCCGTCTGGAGGCGTGGAACTGGCGGTGATCGTGCCGCTGGTCGGGGGAGGGGGCAATAGATCGTGAGTGGACCGGGCAAACGCATTCGCGTACTGATTGTCGATGATCACGAGGTGGTGCGCAGGGGACTTGCGGCGGTGCTCGCGCTGTGGGAGGAGGTGGAACTGGTCGGCGAAGCGCGGGACGGCGGACAGGCCGTGGCGGCGTACGGCGAATGGAAGCCGGATGTCGTGCTGCTCGATTTGCAGATGGAGCCGGTCGACGGAATTGAAGCACTGCGCCGGATCCGGGAGAGCGACCCGGCGGCGCGGGTGATCGCGCTGACCAGTTTTGTGGATGCGCAGCACGTCCTTCCGGCGGTGGAGGCGGGCGCGGCGGGATACCTTCTGAAGACGGCCGATCCGGACGAGATTGTGGCGGCTATCCGGGCGGTGGCGTCCGGGCGGTCGATGTTTGACCAGGGCGTCATGGAAGCGCTGGCGCACGGCGTGCAAAGACGAGCGGTGACGGCCCAGTTGACGGAGCGCGAGCGCGAAGTGCTGCGACAGGTGGCGGAGGGAAAGAGCAACCAGCAGATTGCCGAGGCGCTTTTTATCGGCGTGAAGACAGTGAAGACGCACATCAGCAGTATTTTTGCGAAAATCGACGTACAGGACCGGACGCAGGCGGCTGTCTATGCGCTGCGCCACGGGCTGGCGGATGACGTGAAAGATTAAAGCCGCGCGTAAAGCCGCGCCGGACGATAAAATGAGCGCCGGATTTGGAATGGGCCTTGCCAAGGCGTATAATGAATGGCATCACTTGGTCGAAGTTCGTGTACAGGGGGAGTCTTATCGATGTCCGAGACGCAGTTTTCCGCCGGGTTGGAAGATGTGGTGGCCGTTTCTTCGGAGATCTGTTTCATCGACGGCGACGAAGGGCGCCTGGTATATCGTGGATACGACATCCATGATCTGATCCGGGGCGGCGGCAACTTTGAAGAGGTTGTATACCTGTTGTGGAACGGCGAATTGCCGACTGCCGAGCAGTTGAAAGCGTTTGATGGAGAATTGAAGGCGCAGCGTCCGCTGACGGACATGGCTACAAAGGCGCTACATACGTTGCCGCGCGACGGGAACGCCATGGAGATGCTGCGCACGCTTGTCTCGGTGGCGGGTCTGTGGGATGGCGAGGACGCGGACCATTCCTACGCGGCGAGCGTGCGAAAGGCCGCGCGCCTGGTGGCGAAGCTGCCGACGATGGTGGCGACGATCGAGCATTACAAAGAGGGGCGCGACCCCATCGCACCGCGTGCGGATCTGGGACACGCGGCAAATTTTCTTTATATGCTGACCGGCGTGGAGCCCGATGCGGATGTGGCGCGCGCGTTTGACACCGCGCTGATCCTGCACGCCGACCATGAGCTGAACGCGTCCACGTTTTCGGCGCGCGTGACGGCCGCCACACTGTCAGACATGTACTCGGCGATCACGTCGGCCGTGGGTACGCTGAAAGGGCCGCTGCACGGCGGTGCGAACGAGCAGGTCATGCTCATGCTCAAAGAGATCGGCGACCTGCCCGCGACAGAGCCGTGGATTCGCGATGCCCTGGCGCAGAAACGCCGCATCATGGGGTTCGGCCATCGCGTGTACCACACCGAGGACCCGCGCGCCACGCACCTGCGGCGGATGTCGGAGGAGATGGGCAAGCGTTCGGGAGAAGTGAAGTGGTATCAGATGTCGCAGGTGATCGAGCGGGTTGTCAAAGAACTCAAGGGCTTGAATCCCAATGTGGACTTTTATTCGGCGTCAACCTACTATACGATGGGAATTCCCATTCACCTGTTCACGCCGATTTTCGCGGTAAGCCGCATCTCCGGATGGACGGCGCACGTGCTGGAACAATACCGCAACAACCGGCTGATCCGCCCGCGCGCGGACTACGAAGGAATCAAGCGCCGCACGTACATTCCGCTCGCGCAGCGCGCAGACCAAAAAGTTACAGAGTAGCGAACGGGACAGCGGGCACACTATGACCACGAAGGAGGTGGTCAGCGTGGCACAAGGACAACGTTCCAACACGCTGTTGGTCAAGAATGCGAGCCGTGCACTGGATCAGTTGAAGTACGAGGTGGCTGGCGAACTGGGCATTCAGACTCCGCAGGACGGTTACTGGGGTACGATGACAACGCGCGACACCGGTACTATCGGAGGGAATATCACTCGCAAACTGGTCGCTCTCGCGGAACAGCAACTGGCCGGCCGATAGGCTATGCAATGATTCTCCCGGTTCCCGCCCATGGCGGGAGCCTTTTTATTGTACGCCCGGCATGGGCGACCTCTATAGGGTGCAAGTCCTGAACGGGGGCTGGCGACATACCTGCGGAACGGATACGGCGACTCAATGCCTATTTGATGGGCTGGGTGGCGTACTTCCGGCTCGGGCAGATGAAAGGGCACTGCGAGCGGTTCGATGAATGGATTCGCCGACGGTTGCGGATGTGCATCTGGAAACAGTGGAAGCGGGTGCGAACTCGTTACCGTAAACTCCGAGCACTGGGGCAGCCGGAATGGATCGTCCACATGACGGCCAATTCCCGACGCGGCCCGTGGTTCATGGCGAGGATGTTGAACCAAGCGATGGACAAGACCTACTTTGAAGCACTGGGTCTGAAGAGCGTTCAGAAGCGGTATTTGCAACTTCGTGAAGTTTCATGAACCGCCGTATGCGGGACCGCACGTACGGTGGTGTGAGAGGTCGGGGGCTAGGCGCCCCCTCCTACTCGATTTCGGCCGCGGAAAAGTGCAGAACCGAAAAGGGAGATGGTGAACGGTTCCCCATTTCCCCATCCCCCATTCCCCGCATGGAGAAAGCCCGTCAATGAACCTGTTGTTGCTCCGAAATGCCGCTCAAGGCTTCTCCCGCCTCGTTGACGTGAATGTCGACAACGGCGAGGTCGCCGAGCGCGCAGATGCCGACCAGACGCCCATTGTCCACCACGGGCAGGCGACGGATCTGCTCTCTGGCCATCAACCTCGCCGCTTCGTGGGCGTCGGTGTCCGGCGAGCACGTGACAGGGTTCGTTGCCATGGCTGTGGATGTGGTCATGCTGTCGCACGAGGATCCGTTCGCCACGCATTTGACGACGATGTCGCGGTCGGTGATGATGCCCACCAGGCGGTTGTCCTGCACAACCGGAATGGAGCCGACATTCTCCTGTTTCATGAGTTGTGCCGCCTGTGTCAGTGTGGACTCCGGCGTACATGTCGTGACGTTGGCCGTCATCAATTCGCGGATTTGCATGTGTGCACTGCCTCCCCTGTACATTCTCGGGGGATAGTGTGCGCCAAAAGCAGGCGCTTTACGCACAGGCGGCCCGTGATTCTCACGATGCTTTCCGGTGAGTCAGCCCTTTCCGGCGGGTCAGCCGCGCGAAAAGAGCCTGGCCTGCCCCGTAAAAGCCCCAGATGCCTGTGAGGGTGTGCAATGCGTTTTCGAGCGGCAGCGGGTAGGGTTGCAGCCAACGCGGGGAAACGGTGCCCACAACGCCCCAGGTGGTGAGTGTGAGCGCGAGCGCGAGATTGTAGACGCGATGCAGCCGTGCCGTACCGCGGTTGGCCACCGCAATGCCGGTGATGCCGATCACGGCGTGAATGACGGTCATCGTGCCCGACAGATTGAACATATTCCACAGGTTGTTCGTAAAGAGGCCCGCTACTGCGAGCAGCAGGTACAGCCACCCGGTGACGCGGGCGTAATTGCGCTCCGCAGACAGCGGAGCGTTGCTGTTTTGCGCCGCTTCAGCCACTTGTCTCACTCTCCCGCCATATGGTTGGTCCTGTCTCATGTATACGGGTGGTTGTACGATCATATGTCCAGGTGTTGCGGGCACTCTATAAGGGGTCGTTCAAAAAGTGGACAGGTAAGACCCACGCAGTGCAAGAAAGCAGCCAGAAATGCGGACCGAGCGTACGTTTTGGGTACGTGAGGGAGCATTTCTGGCGATGACGCGGCAATGCGCCGGGGAGTTCTGCCCACTTTTTGAACAACCTCTATAAGGGGTCGTTCAAAAAGGAACGGTGAAGGAGTGATGATGGTGGCTGAAAATAAGGCACCTTGGCGCAAGACTCCGCTCGACGACTGGTCGACGGATGTGGATCCGGCGATTTTGGCCGGGGATGAATGGGTTGACGAGAACGATCCCGGGGCTGTGCGCGCAGCGACGCCGGCCAACACGGGAGATATCACGGCGCGTTCCATGCTTGGCCGCTATATGCACCCTGAACATGACGTGAGCTGGCACAACGAGGATTACCGGGATCGATAGCGCCTCGCAGGTCTGTTCTGTTCACCGGGTGGTTTGGATAGCGCCCCCGTAGGTCTGTTCGCTGGATGGCTGCGAGGTGGCAATCGCGGGGTGATTGATTCTTTCGGCAAACCTCTTTACAATAGTAGCCATTGCAGTGATCCAACAGCATTTGCGAGTGTTTGTTCAGGATGGGTTGCCTTATGAAACGATTGCGTGCCGGGTGGACAGACAGCCTGTTCGCTGTGGTTCTGTTAGGGTTTGCGCTTTGTATCGCGGCGGTCGCCGCCCTGTTTGTGTATGAACTGTGCGCCCAGGCGGCGATGGCATTGTCACGGTTTGGTCCGGGGCTGTTTGCCGGGTCGTCCTGGCGGCCGCTGCAGGGCCATTTTGGCGCGTTGCCTCTGCTTTACGGCACTGCGGTCAGCGCGACAGTCGGCATGGCGCTGGGTGCGGTCGGCGGCGTGTCGGCGGCGCTGTTTCTCACGCAGTACACCCGGTTTCCGCTTGTGAACTCACTTGGTTCTCTGGTGGATCTGCTGGCGGTCATTCCCGGTGTGGTGTACGGTCTCTGGGGGCTGTTGGTGCTTGCGCCGTGGCTGCGCGGCGCGGTCGAGCCCGCCTTGGGCAGACTGTTCGGATTCGTGCCGTGGCTGCGCGGCCGGCCGCATGGCGCCGATCTGCTGGCGGCGGGACTCGTGCTCGGCGTGATGGTGCTGCCCACGGTGACGGCCGTGGCCAAATCTGTGATGAATGCGATTCCTTCCAACCTGCGCGAGGGCGCGCTGGCGCTTGGGGCGACCCGTTTTGAGATGGTGAGGCTCATCGTGCTGCCGGGCGCTCGCGCGGGAATCGTCGGAAGTGTGGTGCTGGCGTTCTCGCGCGCCGTGGGGGAAGCGGTTGCCGTCGCGCTCGTGATCGGACACCGGGCACAGATCGGATGGTCCCTGTTCGCGCCGGGTGAAACCATGGCCAGCGCCATCGTACGTGATTTTTCTCCGGAGGCGGGTCGTCTGTACACAGCGGCATTGTACGAAATTGCATTGTTATTGCTTTTGGTGACATCCGCAACGTATGCGGTGGGCCGGTTGCTCGTCTGGCGGGTGGCGAAGCAGGCCGAGGTCTGGCCATGAGAGGGCGGCACCGTGTGCGTCACTTTATCGACTGGCTGTTTCTGTTCTGGATTGCTTTGATGACTGGGGCGGCCCTCTTTTTGTTGCTCATTCTGGCGGGAACAGTGGCGGCGCAGGGCTTGTCGCCGCTGGCGGCGGCACTCCTGCGCGGCGGGATTGCAGGTGCGGCGTGGCGCGGCGTCGTGCCCGCGCTGGCGGATTCGCTGCTCGTGGTCGGCATCGGCGCGGCGGCCGCGGTGCCCGTGGGGCTCGGTGCAGGTTTTTATCTGTCGGAGTGCAGCGGACTTCGGATGGCGAGCGTCATCCGGGCAACCGCGGACGGGCTTTCGGGCGTGCCATCCATCGTCGCCGGGTTGATGATCTATGCGGCCGTGGTCACCGCGATGGGCAGGGTTTCAGCGCTGGCTGGCGGCCTCGCTCTGGCGACGCTGCTCGCGCCGACGCTGGCGCGCGCAACGGAACAGACGCTGCTCACGTTGCCGTATGGCTTGCGCGAGGGGGCGAGGGCGCTCGGCGCAACGCGCGCCCAGACATTGATTTACATCATGCTGCCCACCGCGGGGAGAAGACTTGTGGCGCGCGTGTTGCTCGCGCTGGCGCGGGCGATGGGTGAGACAGCGCCGCTGCTTTTCACCGCATTCGGTGCGGTCGGAGAGTTCCATGGGTCGCTCTCGTCAGTCGCCCCGCTGCCCGTGGCCGTCTTTGTGGGCGCCGTCGCCCACAGCGCCGCGGGGAGAGCGCAGGCGTGGAGTGCGGCGCTGGCTCTGCTTGTGACGGTGTTCGCGCTGTATGCGGGCGCGCGGCTGTGCGCTCCCCACGCCGGCTGACACGCCACTCTTGAGGACATGTGATAAACCAAATTCCGATCAGCAAAGAGCATGAGAACGGGGATGGCGGGTTGGGAGAGACGCTGAGAACGCGCGGATTGTTTGCATTTTACGGCAAGCAGCAGGTGCTGCGCGACGTGTCGCTGACGATGCGCGAGAATCGCGTTACGGCGATCATTGGGCCGCCCGGTTCTGGAAAATCGACCTTTGTGCGCTGCCTCAACCGCATGCATGAAATACTGCCCGGCGCCCGGATGGAAGGCTCGGTCGAACTAGGCGGGCAGGATGTCTACAGAATAGATCCAATCGACGTCAGACGCGCGATTGGCATGGTCTTTTCACGTCCCAACCCATTTCCATCCATGTGCATTTTTGACAATGTGGCGGCGGGTCTGCGCATAAACGGTGTGCGCAACCGCCCGCGCATCGCGGAACAGGTCGAGCGCTCGCTGCGTTTGGCGAATCTGTGGGAGGATGTCAAGGACCGCCTGCAATTGTCCAGCCAGGGTCTTTCCAGGGGGCAGCAGCAGTGCCTGTGCATCGCGCGCGCGCTCGCGCTTCAACCGGCCGTGCTGTTGATGGATGAACCGACATCGACGCTCGATCCGATCTCGACGCTGCGCATCGAGGAGTTGATTGAACAGATCAAGTCGAGCCACACGATCGTGATGGTGACGCACAATTTGCAACAGGCCGCGCGCGTGGCGGACGACACCGCTTTTTTTCTGGATGGCGAACTGATTGAACACGGCGGCACGAGCGAGATCTTCACCAACCCGGTCGACAAGCGCACGGAGGACTATGTAACGGGGCGCTTTGGCTAATGCCGCCGCGCCGTTCGATATGCGATGCCCGCCTTATTCTTTTCCGGATAGATCACCACCTGGGGCATGCGCTCCCAGCGTTTGAGCAGACCGTATGGATCCATGGCCCATTCTGCCTTTCCGGTGTCCCTGTAGACGCCGAAATGCAGATGGGGAGGAAATTTGCCCGCCGTCCCCGGCCGGCCGTAGCCGCTGCTGCCCACATAGCCGATGACCTGTCCCGGACGCAGGATGACGCCCTGTTTGAGACCTTTTGCGTAAGAAGAAAGGTGCGCGTAATAAAAATAGGTGTTGTCTGCTGCGCGAACGCCGACGCGCCAGCCGCCGAGACGGTTCCAGCCGATGAGCTCCACGTAGCCGTAGCAGACGGAAAGAACTGGCGTACCGTACCCGGCAAAGATGTCGGTGCCTTCATGCATCCGCCTTCCACCAAAACTGCGCGCGTCGCCCCAACTGTCCCTGAATGAATAGCTGAAGCGCTTGTGCACGGGAAATGAGCGTGCATCCAACTGGGTGGTGGAGAATTTCTGAAATACATGGGACAGAGCGATGATGCGTTCCACGGGCGTTTCCTCCGAGTAGTGCTTCCACAAGACATTGGTGATGTCCTGTTCGGTTGTTCCCTCCGCTGTCAACCAGCGCGCGACGGCCGCCGTACGGTCGTACGGATTGTCCTGGTCGGCTTTGCCGTCATTGTCCCCATCGATTCCGCGTCCGCAAAAGATCGCGATGCGGGCCGGGTGATGGTCGTACTCTGCGGGATTGCCGACTCCCTGCCACTCCACGGCCGGAAAACGGTACCCCACGATGCTGGCCGGTCCGCGCTTGGGACGCACTACGCCGTCCGGCGCACGGGTGGTCGCGCCATACACGTCGACCGCGGCCAACACATGCCAGCCGACGTGATAACGCTCTGCCGCCCGCATGTACCAGGTCGGAATCGGGTGCTTGATCTGTTCAACGGCAGCGCCAGTCACGGGGACCGCACCACGCGCACGCGGGACAGAATTCGTGATCACAGCGGACAACAGGATGTCAGCGATCAATGGTCTCACCTGCCTGTGAGGGTAGTGTGCCTGTATCGGGCGGAGTTCAGTCAAGCCAAGTTTTTGCGTTGCGGGAAGCTTGAGCCTGCGCGCATAAGGAGAGACGCGGCGCGGACACAATACCATTTGATTTGAATCATCATCATCATTC
Organism: Bacillota bacterium; assembly: GCA_021821225.1. The sequence continues at coordinate 12,914 of JAKACR010000029.1, forward strand.
TGGAGGCGATGTCATGCAGCAGAATTTTCAGCAGCAGTTGCAGCGAGCGCAACAAATGTGCTCGAACGCGGCGAATCTTGTTTCGCAGATCACGCAGGAATTGCAGCAACTGCAGCAGTTGAGCGCGATTTCTTTTGCGCAGGGGCAGACTGCGATGCAATCGACTTACGCCGGAGCGACCGGCCACGCAGCGATGCAGCCATCCTATGGCGCCGCGGGTTATGCCCAGCAGCCGTATGCCGGGCAACAATCGTACAGTGGTCAGCAGCCTTACAGCAGCCAGCAATCGTATGCCGGGCAGCAGTCGTATAGTGGTCAGCAGCCGTATGCCGGGCAGCAATCGTACAGTGGTCAGCAGCCTTACAGCAGCCAGCAATCATACAGCGGAACGAGCGTGAATTATGGCGCGCTGTCGGCCGTGATGAATGCAGACCGCATGGACGCATCCAGCAACGCGCCGGGCCGCAGCCATCCTGCGCTAGTGGCGGCGACGGGCAATTTTGCGGCGGCACAGGCCCATCCTGCCAATATTCAGGCGGTGATGCGCGCGGATCAATTTGCCGGTGACCGGCAGCCGCAGAGCCAGACGGCGGCGGGCGCCAGTTGGGGCGGGGCGAGCGCGGGTTTTGGCGCGACAAGTCAGGCGTACGGCAGCGGTGCAACCGCTGGATACGGCGTCACAGGGATGAACGACGGCGGAGTGGGCGCAGGCTACGGCATGAGCGCGAGCTTCGGCGGTGGAAGTGGGGCGTTGCAGGCCGTCATGAATGCGGATCGCGTCGCCGCTTTCTGACGTATGGCGCAGGTGTGCGGATAGCAGCAATAGCAGCAGGACAGCAAAAGGGCCGAACGGGGTTCGGCTCTTTTCTCCATGGCTGGATTACGGTTCGATTTGATGGCTGGATTGTTGCTTCGACGTGTTGGAGCGCGGTCAGATGCGCATCAGGCGCAGGCGGCGAATGCGTTCTTCCACGGGAGGGTGCGTGCTGAACAGTCCGGCGATCTGCTGCCCGCGCAGCGGATTGACGATGTACATGTGCGCCATGGCCGCCGCTGCGGGCTGTTGTCTGCCGGTCCCTGCACGGGTGCCAAACCGGGAGGTGTGCCCGAGCCTGGCGAGCGCGTCGGCCAGCGCGTCCGGATCGCGCGTCAGATGGGCCGCACCCGCGTCCGCCTTGTATTCACGCGAACGGGAGATCGCCAGTTGAACGAGCAGGGCCGCGATCGGAGCGAGGATGATGAACGCCAGATCGGCCAAAATGTTTTGGTTACGATTGTCATTTCCACTTCCCATGCCAAAAAACAGTCCCCAGCGCAACAGTTCCGCTATCCATGTGATCGCGCCAGCCAGCGCAGCGGCGAATGAGGCGATAAGAATGTCACGGTGCCTGATATGAGACATTTCATGTGCCAGGACGCCGGTCAATTCGCGCTCGGACAATGCGTCGAGCAGGCCACGGTTGACCACGATGACCGCCGTCTGCGGATTTCGCCCGGTGGCAAACGCGTTGGGGTCGGACGACGGGGCGATGTAGAGCCGGGGCATGGGCAATCCGGCGCGCGTCGCCAGATGGCGGACGATCGTGTACAGTTGCGGCGCGCTTCTTTCGCTGACCGGTTTTGCTCCGGCGACGGAAAGCGCGATTTTGTCGCTGTAGAAATAACTGGCCCCGTTGATTCCAAGGGCGATCAGAAGCGCCACGGTGGCGCCGCCTAAACCGCCGAGTTGCGAACCGAGAAGGACGATGATGGCAGAGAGAATCCCTATCAGGAGCCAGGTCTTGAGCGTGTTCACAAAGAGCCCTTCTTTCGGAGGATTGTACCGTCTTCCCGTGTTCATTATATCACGCCGCCCTGTGCGCGATTCCATGCGACGGCGCCGTTTATGGCCTCCAGGATGTGATATGATTGGACGAGAAATGTGGATGGACGGAGTGGTCGACAGTGGGCGAATTTCAGGTCAAACTCGCGCGTTACACCGATCCCGAGCGACGCTCTCTGGCGCACGCGGCGGCAGTGTATCTCGGGAAACCGGATGCGGACAATATCAAGCGCCCGCTCAATATCATTAAAAAGGGCGACACGCTGGCGATCTTTCGCGGCGAATCGGCGCGCTTTGAGTTTTATACGTCAAAGGTCGTATACGATCACCTGATCACGTACACAACGCTCAACATGCGGGCGTGCGGCGGTCTGCGCGCGAACGAGGCGACCGTCTTTGTTCCGCCCGCGGAAGACGACGATCCGGTGTTTCGGGAGCTCGGTGAACGGCACCTGGAAGCGTATCGCAGCCTGGTGCGCGGCATTGATCCGCAGACGGACGACCCGGTGGGGAAAAAGCGGCTGCAGGCAGCGCGCTCGATTGCGCCGATATCCGTCCAGTTGCACTATTTGCTGGATTTCAATCTCGCCACGCTGATCGAGGCGGTATTCCCGCAGCGCATCTGGTCGCCCGGAGCGCAGCTTGACACGCGGGAAGTGGTGGAGGAGATGTTCGCCCTCGTGCGGGCGGTGGATCCGGAACTGTGGGATCTTGTGCACGATCACTACGGACCGGAGGCGCACGCCTGGAAACGGCTGCGCTACCGTCTGCGGCGGGAGAAGCCGGAACTGTACAGGCAGATTCTTCAGGAGTTTGGCGCAGTGCGCTCGATGTGGGACTTGTGAGGGAGGACCGCGGAGATGGCAAAATTTCATCACACTGACGGACACGGATGGATACAATACGTATGGGTTATTGCAAATTGCGGGGGTCCGACTTATACTAACTGTCGTACCTTGTGAGGTTGCAGAAAGATTGCAGGCAGACCTGCGTCCTACGGCTTCGCCCGATGGCGGACTCATGTCCGTATAATCGGGCGGTGACGGCGGCCGGGTCTATTTTCAGGCTAAGAAACAGGGAGCGCACTCTTTCCAGGAAACACACTCTTTCATAGGAACCAGCATCCTCTTAAAGGGTTAGGACCTCCCCGGACTAACTTTCCCCCGTGGTGGATGGCGCAGGTCCCGCCGTGCTTGGGAGGGCACGGGATTCACAGTTAAAGGGGGAGTTTTGTCATGGATACGGCAGGACGTCATGTGATTGCTGAACTATGGGGATGCAACAAGGATAGCTTAAACGACGTGTTTGGAATCGAGCGCATGATGGTCAAAGCCGCGTTGGAATGCGGCGCGGAAGTGCGGGAGGTGGCGTTTCACAAGTTTGCGCCGCAGGGCGTGAGCGGTGTGGTCATCATTTCCGAGTCCCACCTGACCATCCACAGTTTCCCGGAACACGGTTATGCCAGCATAGATGTCTACACCTGCGGCGATCGCATTGATCCCAATGTGGCGTGCGATTACATCACGCGGGCGCTCGGCGCGACACGGCGCGAATCGGTCGAATTGCCGCGCGGGATGGGCCCGACGGGAGCGCCCGGCGAGAAAGTGCAGATTTTTGATCTTGTGGAATCCTAGAGAACATGGAATAGCGGGGGACATGGGTTATGCGAATCTTCCCATGCCCCTTTTCGAGTTGTCTCAAGAATCTGCCGGAATCCGGTTCGCCGTGCGTATCCTACGCTTCGTGCTTGTCGCGGTGATCCTGCCGCACCCGAAAGTCACGGGTGGCCAGTACGCGCCCGTTTCCCGCGTCGACGATCACCAGATGGCGCATGTCGGAGCGCCTGAGCAGCGCGATGTAGACGAGATTGTGGCGAACGGCCTGAAGGCTGATCTCCTGAACAGACGCGCCGGGGTACTTGGCGACGGCCGCACGCTCCGCCGCGCCTGCCGGAATTTTGGCGTACGGGGCAAGAACGGCTGTGTATGCTTCGCGGGCGGCTTGGCGGGCCTTCATGATGGCTTCGCGCGGCAGTTTGACGCTGCTGTCGATTTCAAATGCTCCTTTGCGATGCAACGGCCACAGTTTGGCGTTGTTGTGGGCGTCCAAGGCCACGTGGGTTGGTTCGGGTTCGGGCGCTGCGGTGGCGGAACCGGCCCATCCCGCCAAGGAAAATCCAATCATAGTCACCGTCGAGAGGGCGACGCGCCAGTTTTTGTTCAAAATATTTCCTCCTGCACTTTCGCGTGACGTATGGCACCGCATTCGATGTCGGGTATATATTTTCCAAAAGGAACAATGTGTATGTGCACAATGCGTCAGTGTGCTGTGACAAGCGTCAGGGCGCTTGTCAATTTCGTTTTCGCGTAGTATACTGATGCACGTTTGATAAACGCGCGATCGTGGTTCGATGGAAGGCCGCGCTGGCCGGGTGTAAAGTCTCGGCGGAACTTCTGGACTGCTTTTACATGGGGAATTAGCTCAGCGGTAGAGCACTGCGCTGGCAGCGCAGGGGTCAGGGGTTCAAATCCCCTATTCTCCACCAAAGGAATAACTTACAGTGCGCAGGGAGCCGTTCGCGGTTCTGGCTGCGCACTGCGCCTATATGGACCTGTGGTGTATTGGCCTAACATGCCTGCCTGTCACGCAGGAGATCGCGGGTTCGAATCCCGTCAACTCCGCAACTAAGAGGCCCACAAAC
>JAKACR010000318.1 GCA_021821225.1 Bacillota bacterium
GCTCTCAAAAGGCAGTACGCCGTCAAAGACTCCGGAACCATCCTGCCAGGGCACGGCGGAGCGCTCGACCGCTTTGACAGCTTGCTCTTGGCGGCGCCCATCGCGTATCATTTTATCATCTGGGTGTTTCCTCATTGATGAAAAGAGGTGGGAGCCGTGGCTCGTAAACTGGCACTGCTCGGAGCCACCGGCTCAATCGGCCGGCAAACGCTTGAGGTTTTGCGGTTGCACCGGGATCGTTTCGACGTGCGCGCGCTGACGGCGCACACGCGCGTGGCGGATTTGGCGGATCTGATCGACGAGTTTCAGCCGCATCTGGCGATAGTGGATACAGAAGAACAGGCGGGAATTATTCGCGCGCGTTGCCCCGGCGTCGAAGTGCTCACGGGTCCGCAGGGACTCGCCGCGGCGTCCGCCGCGGCGGCGGGAGGCATCGTGGTCAACGCGCTTGTCGGAGCGGCGGGGATCCTGCCGACCATGGCGGCTCTGGCTGCGGGCGCCGATGTGGCCCTGGCCAACAAGGAAACCCTGGTGGCCGCCGGGGACGTGGTCATGTCGCAGGCACGCACTAGAGGAGTGCGCGTCATCCCGGTGGATTCCGAGCATTCCGCCATTCACCAGTGCCTGCGGGGGTATGCGCCAAGCGAAGTTCGACGCTTGATCCTGACGGCGTCCGGCGGCCCTTTTCGCGGCTTGAGCCGCGAAATGCTGGAGAATGTGGGGATTGCGGACGCGTTGGCGCATCCGACATGGAGGATGGGCGCCAAGATCACGGTGGATTGCGCGACGCTGATGAACAAGGGGTTTGAGGTGCTGGAGGCGCATCACCTGTTTCAGATGCCGCTGTCATCCATCGATGTGCTGGTCCATCCGCAAAGCATCGTCCACTCGCTGGTGGAATTTCGCGACGGCGCCATGCTGGCGCAACTGGGGGCGCCGGACATGCGCGTTCCGATCCAGTATGCGCTGTTTGCGGACGAAGAACGGCCTGCCGCGGATTTTCGCAAGCTCGACCTGGCGGGCGCGGGTGCGCTTACGTTCGAGGCGGTGGATTTGGATGCGTTTCCCGCGCTCCGTCTGGCATATGATTGTGGCATGGTCGGCGGTACGGTGCCCGCTGTGCTGAACGCGGCCAACGAAGTGGCCGATCTGGCGTTCCTGTCCGGTGAACTGGAGTTTGTCAGAATTTTTGACACCGTGCGGGCTGTGATCGACCGACATGAGCCTGTGGCGCACCCGGAGATCGGGGATGTGCTTGAGGCGGACGCCTGGGCGCGCCGCCTGACGCGGCGCATGATCGAAGAGAGGGGGCGCATGGATTGCTGACCGCTCTTCTGGCCGGCGGCATCAAGTCGGTGCTCGGAGTCGTCGTGGTTTTTCTGCTGTTGGTCACGATTCACGAGTTTGGCCACTTTATCGTTGCGAAACGGGCGGGCGTGCTCGTCCCTCGCTTCGCGATCGGATTTGGTCCGCCGCTGTGGAAATTCGTCCGCGGCGAGACCGAATACTCCATCCGCCTGTTTCCGCTCGGCGGTTTTGTGCAACTGTCCGGGGAAATTCCGCAGGACAGCTTTTTCAAGGCGGGCGAGCAGGTCGCCGTCGAACTGGACGAGAAAGGGCAAGTGGTCCTGATCGGCGACGCGGATGAGATGCCCGATGCGTTGTCCGGCGCGCTGTCGCGCATAGATACGGCCCGCCGGTTCTGTGTCTGGCTGCAGACCGACGACGGATTGAGAGAGTTTCAACTCGGCGATCCCTGTTATCTGAAAAACGGCAAGGACCGCCTGCGGCTCGCGCCCCCCGCGCGGCAGATGAACCGCAAACCTCTTTTGGCGCGGATGGCGATCGTCCTGGCCGGACCGTTCATGAACATCGTGCTGGCGATCGCGCTGTTCGCCGTCATGGCAGGCTCGCTCGGCGTGGTGACGGGCATACCGCGCATTGCCGCCGTCGAGGCGGGGTCGCCTGCGGCGAGCGCCGGCCTTCGGCCGGGAGATGTGATCGACGCGATCAACGGGCAGGCGATGACAAACTGGAGCAAACTGGTCACTGAGATTGAAACACATCCGCGCGACACCCTGCAGATGACCGTGGAGCGTGCGGGCCGTCAGATTCACCTGCAGGTGACGCCGCGCAAGCGCAAGAGCGGCATCGGCTTCATCGGCGTAACCCCCGCCGCATCCCATGCCGTGCCTGTGGCGATCGAGAGCGGCGTACAGCAGACCGTGACATACACCCAGTTGATTTTTGGCGCGATCGGCCAGTTGTTTCACAGTCAGAAGGCGTTCACGCAGGACATGGCGGGACCGGTGAAGATTGTCGCCGTCATCAGTCAGCAGGCGCAACTGGGAATTCTCAACCTGATTAATCTTACGGCGATTCTCAGCCTGAATCTGGCGATTTTCAATCTACTTCCCATCCCGGCACTCGACGGAAGCCGGTTTCTGTTCATGCTGGTGGAAGGCGTGCGCGGCAAACCGATCGATCCGCGCAAGGAGTACCTGGTTCATGCCATCGGATTTGCCGCATTGATCCTGTTTACGGTTTTTCGTACGTACCTGGATGTGACGCAACTCTTTTGACTTTTCGGGGGTGAGCGCCGCCTTGACAGCGAGTGCAACAGGGGCGAAGCGGCAGGCGCCGTTGCCCGGAAGAGACGGGAATGAGATGCCAGAGGAAGGGATAGGCGCGCACGCCTTGTTTCCTGCCGCCGATTGGGTGGACGAGGCTTCATCGGACGGCCGCGCGGCGGTCGTTTCACTGGCGGCGTTCTGCACGGACGTCACGGTTCACTGCGCCCGCGGTGAAGTTGAACTGGCGCTCGCGGCGCAATGCGACGCGACGCCCGCTTTGCTTCGTCTTGCGGTGGCCTGGATGATGGAGCAGCTTCCGGGCGTCGGCGTGACGGTCAGCCGCGCCGGACCTGCGCCGGGTTTCGCGCCGCAGCGGCTGCCTGAATGGGACACTGTTCTCCCCTACCTGCAATCCGCGGTGTTGCTCGCCTGCGTGGGAGAACCAGGTGCGCGCGGCATGTGGCTCCACAGTTCATTCGAGTGTACGGAGGATGCCCTGCGGCTGTACGTGCCGGCTGCGCTCGGCCTGGCCAGAGAGAAACAGTGGCATGTCGTGGTTGGCGGCTGGCTTGAGATGCTGTGCGGCGTGCCGGTTCCGCTTGAACTGGCGCAGCACGCTGACCGCGACGGCGTGGTGGAGGCGTTCCGCCAGAAAGTGCGAGAGGAAGCGATCGATGCGGGCGCCCTGCAAATTGCGCAGGCGGTGGAGAAAGGTCCGCAGTCTGCGCAGAAGGCGCCTGTCAGGAGGTATTTTGAGGAGGAGCGGCGTCCGGCGCCGGCGCGCGGGAAAATGCCGGACGGACCGCTTGTGGCGCTACGCGACATCCAGGATGAACTGCGGCACGTGACGGTCGAAGGCCGGGTGTTTGGACGGGAAGCGCGCGAACTGGCGAGCGGAAGGCAGCTCATCCAGTTTTATTTGACGGATGAGGCGGACTCGATCACCTGCAAGGC
>JAKACR010000319.1 GCA_021821225.1 Bacillota bacterium
GCAGTATCCCCACCACCTGGGGCTTGGAATTGATGAAGATACGGCCGTGGTGGTTCGCGGCACGGAGTTTGAAGTCATTGGGCGCGGCGCAGTGTCTGTGGTGGATGCGGGGGCGCTGCTATTCTCGAATCTGGGTGATCTTCGCCATAATGATGCTCTTGCTCTGTGCGGCGTCAAGCTGCATGTCCTGCCCGCCGGGTATCGGTTCTTGCTGCGTGAACGCAGACCGGATCTGGACCCGCAAGACCGCACTCTGCCGATCACAGGCGAACCATGAAAATCCGCACTGATCCATAATCCAATCATGCCACAGGCAAGGCAGATTGGGTTTTTAAGCGTAGAAAGTCTCACGAGGAGTGGAACCGTGTGAACATCGTCCACGTACGGGCGATCAGTGGCCCGAATGTCTACATTTACAAACCGGTAATCGTCATGAGAGTGGACCTGGCGGAATATACAGAGCGCGACAGTTATGAATTCCCTGGCTTCGTGGATCGTCTTCTGGCGCTCTGTCCTGGGCTTTATGACCATTATTGCGCGATGGGAAGACCGGGTGGGTTTGTCGAACGGCTATATGGAGGCACTTTTTTGGGTCACATCATTGAACATGTTGCGCTTGAACTGCTGACTCAAATCGGATACAAGGCCAATTTCGGGAAAACCCGCTCTGCAGGAAGGCCCGGTTTGTACGATGTGATTGTGGAATATGAATCCGAGGAACCAACGCGCTTTCTCATGGAACGCGCAATAGATCTGGTGGAGGCTTGCGTGCGTGGGGAGTACTTTCCCCTTTCGCAGACTTTGCAGGAAGCGCAGCGTCTGCGGATTGCAGATGATCTGGGGCCAAGCACTGCGGCCATCGCGGCGGCGGCAAAACGGCGCGACATTCCTGTGCGGCGTATTCGCGGAAGTCTGCTTCAACTCGGTACGGGCAAGTATCGCAAATACGTTCAGGCGACCATGACCCAGGCCACTTCCGCAATCGCTGTTGATATTTCCAGTGACAAGTCCTTAACCAAGGAGATTCTGCACATGGCGGGCATCCGCGTTCCGCGCGGCGAGGTAGCGCGGACGGCTGCAGAGGCGGAGCAGATATTCCGGAAGTTGCACACCGCTGTGGCGGTGAAGCCTCTGGATGGCTGTCAGGGGCAAGGGGTTTCGATCGACATTCGAAGCGAAGAGGAACTGGTGGACGCTTTTGAGCATGCAAGCCAGATTTGTGCGACCGTCGTCATTGAAGAATTTATCCGCGGGGGACAGTACCGACTGCTCGTGGTGGGAGGGAAGTGCAGGGCGGCGGCGCAGCGGCTTCCTGCCCACGTGGTGGGGGATGGGCGGCGCACGGTCAACCAGCTGATTGAGGTTGTGAATGCCCAACCCGAACGGGGTGAGGATCACGAAAAGCCGTTGACCCGCATTGTTGTGGATGCTGCTGTGTACAGGTGTCTGGCAAATCAGCGGCGGACACTGGCCGACATCCCCGTTCCAGGCGAGATCGTGTTTCTGCGCGACAGCGCAAATTTGAGCACTGGCGGCATTGCTGTCGACGTGACCGCAGACATGGACCCGTCGTATGCGTCGATGGCAGAACGGGCAGCCCGCGCTGTCGGACTTGATGTCTGCGGTGTGGACCTGATTAGCGGGGATATCCGGAGTGCGGCTGCAGTCCATGAGACGGTGGTCATCGAAGTCAACGCAGCCCCTGGGATTCGCATGCATCATTATCCCAGCGTCGGCGAGTCGCGCGACGTCGGGGCGGCGATTGTCGAATCCCTCTACCCTGTGGGCGGAAAATCGCGGGTGCCCGTGGTCAGCGTGACGGGAACGAACGGAAAAACGACGACTACCCGCATGATCCGTCACATTCTCAGTTCTTGCGGGTATGTGGTGGGCATGACATCGACAGAAGGTGTGTATGTCGGAGATGAACTGGTGCTTTCAGGCGACGCTGCAGGGCCGTCCAGTGCGCAATTGATCCTTGCGGACCAGAGTGTGGACGTTGCAGTGCTTGAGACTGCCCGCGGCGGAATCATGAGAGCAGGACTGGCGTATGAACAGGCCGACGTCGGTATTATTACGAACATCGCGCTCGATCACATCGGACAGGATGGGTTGCAGACTCTGGATGACATTGTGAGGGTCAAGGCGCTGGTTGCGGAGTGTGTGCTGCCGCAATCGGGATTGGCTGTTCTTTTTGCCGATGACCCCGAACTCGTGAAACTGGCGGGGCGACTGAAAGCCCAAGTCGCTCTGGTCAGCATATCGGACCAGAATCCGTCTGTGATGCGCCATCTGGCGAGAGGCGGGCAGGCGTTGTTTGTCCGTGATGGTTGGATCATTGAGGCGGCGGGGTCGCTGGAATGGAAGATTGTGCGCGTGGAGGAACTGCCCATTACCTTAAACGGAATGGCGTCCTTTCATGTGGCCAATTCGCTTTGCGCCATAGCCGCAGCGAGGCATCTCGGCGTGACAAGGCAGCGCTGCGCAGACGCGTTGACACAGTTTCGTTCCGACCTTCATAATCCTGGCCGGATCAATCTCTTCCGGTTGCCCTCCGGTTGTCACGTCATTTCCGATTATGGTCACAATCCTGACGGTCTGCAGGCGGTCGGCGAGATGGTTGCCAAGATAACCGCGCGGCGCGTTCCCGCCGTCATCGGATTTCCGGGAGATCGCGACAACGCGGTGCTGGAGACGGCTGCGCGTGTTGCGGTGAAATACTTTGAGCCGCTGTATGTGAAAGAAGACAGGGATACAAGAGGACGGCAACGCGGAGAAGTGGCGCAAATTCTTGTCGACGCCATTCACAAAGCGAATTCTCACGTCCAGGTGCATGTGCTGCTGGATGAATTCGCCGCTCTGAAAGCCGCGGTCAAGGCGCATGCTCACGAACATCTGATTATCATATTTCATGAGGAAGGGGAACCTGTAAAAGAACTTCTTAAAGATATGGGCGCCGTTCAGGTGCATGCGCTTCCCGTGCGCGCGGAACAAGCGGCCACAATTGTCATCTGACGCCAGACGAGGGGATTGTGCGCAGAACAGTTGTGACACCCTGCTGAGAAAAGCAGGGTGTTTCGTGTTATATTGTCTTGGGGGCGATATGCTTGCTGTTTGAAAAGGCGCGCGCCAAGATCAATCTGACACTTGATGTACTGCATAAACGAAGCGATGGGTATCATGAAGTCGAGATGGTCATGCAAACTGTCGATTTTTGTGATTACATCTCTTTACAACCCACGGCAACTGGAAAAATTTCCATCCGATCCAATGCCTTATACATTCCTCACGACGAACGCAACCTTGCATTTCGCGCCGCGCAGGTTCTTCGGGTACACTTGGGCATTCGCGAAGGCGTTGTCATTGACATCGACAAGCGCATTCCAGTTGCGGCCGGACTGGCAGGCGGTTCTGCGGACGCCGCGGCCGTGTTGCGGGGGTTGAATCAGTTATGGAACCTGGAACTGAGTGTGGAGGAGTTGTGCGCAATCGGCGCTGAGGTGGGATCCGATGTTCCCTTTT
>JAKACR010000320.1 GCA_021821225.1 Bacillota bacterium
GATCCTCCCATACCAGTTCTCCGATCCATACCGCCATTATGCAACAGTTGAAAATGCGACAGGTATCCCATTTGTATCAGATCATTGCACAATCCTCTCAAGACCACTTCTGTGGTTGACGGATGTGCTCTATAATTGGGTGATCACGATTCAAGGAACGAGGCGGTGATCCGCTTGGCGCGTTTGCTGGACAGTCCCCAGGATATTCCCGTACTGGCTCCTCTATTTTAAGAAGGAAATTCTCTATCGCGTTCTGCAAGGACATCACGGAATGGCGCTCGGACAAATTGCGGTAGAAGGCAGCAAGAGCTTCCGCATCAGAGAAGTGATCAGGCACATCATGAACAACCTGGATCGGTCCCTCCGGATTGAGGAGCTTGCCGAAACCGCAAACATGAGCATTCCTTCACTTCACAGGCATTTCAAGGACGTAACAGCGATGAGCCCCGTCCAGTTTCAAAAACAGTTCAGACTGCAGGAAGCGCGGAGACTGTTATTGGCCGAGTCAATGGATGCCGCCGATGTCGCGTTTAGGGTAGGCTATGGAAGCCCATCACAATTCAGCCGCGAGTATTCCCGCATGTTTGGACGACCCCCGATAGAGGACGTGAAAACCTTGAGGTCGCAACATGGGCAAGGCATTCACGCGCGGTCTTTCAGCAAATGACAAGACTGAACAACGGGGAATGTCTCTCTGGGCGCCGCTCGAAGTTCCAGCCAGCTCGACGTTTGTGATGCCGCATTCGTGCGCGTTGGTGCCCCAGGAACTCTGCGGCCCGCGCGATGATTGCGGGCGGTCGGGTAACCGACGGGCCCGCAACATGATGAAGGAGTGGAATGGGAATGAGTCTAGACGGAAAAGTCGCGATCGTCACCGGGGCGTCGCGAGGCATCGGACGCCAAGTGGCCATCGAGTTGGCGCAATCCGTGTGAACGGCGGCTTCAATTAGGTCTGAATCACGGCAAATGTCCCCCGCCAGCGCGTATGCTGCAACCAAGGGAGTCGTGGAGCGGAGTACATGCCATTTGGCCAAGGAACTCAGACCAAACTGTGTTGCCGCTTTATTTGTGGTGCGCCCGAAGGGAATCGAACCCCTACCTCAGGCTCCGGAGGCCTACGTCCTATCCATTGGACCACGGGCGCGCATGACTCAAACATTATACACGGGGTGCGGAGTGATGCGCAACTCTCGGGAACAGTTTAAAAATTTTGGAAGTCGTTTGAGAGTTGTTCGGCTCGTTCTGGAACGCGGGATTTCTGTTCGTGCTTTTTCCTGCCTCAGTGGATTTTATCCCATGTCTCCTGACGGTATCGGCGGGAGTGGACGAAGACGCAACTCGCAAGACTGTCAAAACTGAGTGGCATCTTCGATTTACAAGGGTGAGCGCATGGCGTAGCATGAAGAAGATTGGAGGGGTCTTCGTGCGGGCAAGATCGGCCTTTGGAGGATTGGTTGTGGCGGTTGGCGTGGGAATTGGGGCTTATTACATGGGATGGCATCATCTTACGATAGCGCGAGGAGAACAAGTGGCGGGCGGAGCATTGACGCAGCTGCGTATGGATATTGGCGGACTGTTTCACCGGACATCCACATCAGGCTCCAGCTTGCCAAGCGGCGCGTCAGGAGGGAGTGCAAAGGACGATTCCGGCCTGCGCGGGAAGGTCGGAGGGATCGCCGGCAATGCGACAGGACAGACTTCCGTGTCGTCCCTTTCGACCGCTGGCACCGGCGCATCGGCGCCCGTGACGACAAACAACGCGCCGCCGCCCACGCCGACTGTGCTGGACGGCGTGAAGATAACGTACAATCCGTTCAAGCCTTCCGACGGACCCTATCCGACGCTGACCGGAAGCGATCATGTGTGGATTGACGTCAGTATCGACCAGCAGTTGGTTTATATCATGAACGGCAACAAAGTGCTCTATATCATGGTGACATCGACCGGGTTGGACACCAAGCCGGACAACAGCACGCCGCTCGGCGTCTATCACATCCAGTTGCAACGGGGCACGTGGTTTTATTCTTCACAGTATCAAATGGGTGCGAAGTACTGGGTCTCCTGGCTTGGGCACGGCATATTTCTCTTTCACAGTGTTCCGATGAACGAAAACGGGCAGGTGTTGCCCAACATCGCAGCCAAACTGGGCCTTCAACCGGCGTCGGAGGGCTGCTTCCATCTCACCATTCCGGACGCCAGATGGGTGTATGACAATATTCCGCACGGGACGACGGTGGTCGTGGAACAGGCGCCCGTGGCTCTGCAAAGTGGGACAATTTATCATCCCAGCCTGATGCAGCAGGCTGCCGAGCAAGCGGCGGCGTCCAGTTCTGGGGCGGGCTCGTCATCCGGGACGAGCGCATCCTGAGCCGGTCGCAGCCCGGAACGCCGCCCGCAGCGGCCAGGCGGAAGTGAGCAAGACTTAGGGGACTTTATCACATGTCCCCCAGTGGACTGAGCGCTGTTTCACTCCCGCGGCCAAGAAAATCCTCCGCAACTGGCTTGACGGCGCCAGGGCCGCGGCCGCCGTCAATTTCTGCGATCGACCGTCGATTTTCGCAGCCGCCGTCAATTTCCCGCGGTCGCCCGTCAAATTCCGCGGCGGTCCTCTGATTCGTCCGCAGGATGGTCATCCGGTTTCATTGTCATCCGGGTTCGCGGCTTCGCCCGCTTGAGACTGCACATGCGCAGCGGTGGCCGCAAACACGCGGTGGAACAGGTCTCGCCGCGCATCGCGCAGGACGTGCAGTCCCGCGTTTGTGACGCCGCCTGGAACGGATATGCGGTCGATGATCTCACTGAGCGTAAAATGCTCCCGAACGATCAACTGGCCGACGCCGTACACCATTTCTCCGACCAGAAAGCGGGCCGTCATCTCCGGAACCCCGCGCTCTCCGGCGGCGCACACCATGCTCTCCAGCCAATCCGCCAGAAACGCGGGGCCGCAGCTCGTGAGATCAGAATAGATGCGGACCTCTTGTTCATGAATCATATGAGGTGTGCCGATGTGCGCGATCAGGTCGTAAAATTCATCCAGTCCGTCGCGTTGCAGGCGTTCTCCCGGCATGACGAGCACGATTCCGGCGCGGGCGTACTGCGTCATGCTGGGGATGATTTTGGCCATGCGACAGGGGGCCGTTTGCTCCATCCAGGCAAGTGAAGTGGTGCTGTTGGTGACGGCAAGCCACTGATTTGCGCGCAGGGAGGGCGCGATTTGTTCGATGATGGAGTGGGCGTCCGACGCCTTGGTACACAGAAATATCGCATCGCACGCGCCGACCAGTTCATCCTGGCTGTCCATGATCTGCAACCGGCCGGGGAACTTCCGGGCCAGTGCTGTCGCTTTTGCCCGGGTCCTGGTGCTGATGACAAGCGGCGTTGTCCAATCGGCCGAGATCCATGCCGTCGCCAGCATGGCACCGATCTGGCCGGCTCCTATGATTCCCAATCTCATGGCCGCTGCCCTCACTTTCGCTTGGGATGGGTTTCGTTTTGTACATGAATATGCGTGATA
>JAKACR010000321.1 GCA_021821225.1 Bacillota bacterium
GAATGCACGAGAGAGGATCGCTCGGAGTCACTGCTGAGGGAGAGTGAACCGCCTCCTAGTCCCCCCTAGGATACTAATCCCCCACGGTTCATTCTCCCGGCAGGGTGGCGTTGCAAATATGGGGTGCGTTTCTCTAGGTTGCGTGCGGTCAGGGTTCGGGGTATGGTGTTCGTTAGATATAGATGGATATATATAGCTGGAGAGATATGGTCTTATCCTGGTAACATAGATTAAGGAAGTTGAGCCGGACTCCTCCTGAGGCGTTCGGTTCTTTCTTTGTGATAATGATCCTGCGGGCGACGGTCTTGTTCCGCGATGGAGAGTGTGGAGCGGCGAAATGGTAGCGATCCTCGGCGTGCGTTTTACCCATGTGACGGAAGACGAGGCATTCGCGCGTTGCGCGGCCTACATGGAGGGCGGAGAGCCCAGGGTGGTGCTCACGGCGGGGCCGGAGTTTGTCATGGCCGCGCAAAAACAGGCGGAACTGCGTAAGGCGGCGGAGCGCGCCGATCTTGTGACGGCGGATGGCATCGGCGTGGTGATCGCCTCGCGCTGGTACCGCGCCCCGCTGCCGGAGCGCGTGACCGGAGCGGAACTGACCGAGCGCCTGCTGGCGCACGCGGCTGCGCGCGGGCTGCGTGTATATTTCCTTGGCGCGGCTGAGGACTCGCTGCAAAAGGCGCTGCGAACGGTGCGCGCCCGCTTTCCGTCTCTGGCTGTCGATGGGCGCAACGGATTTTTTTCTGCCGAAAAGACGCCGGAGGTTCTTGCGGCGGTGCGGTCCTTCGCGCCGCACCTTCTGTTGGTCGGTCTCGGCCAGCCGCGCCAGGATTTGTTCATTCAGCGATACAAGGAGGAACTGGGCGTGCCGCTTTCGATTGGCATCGGCGGGGTGATCGATGTGATCGCGGGCAACGTCAAACGCGCTCCGCGCGCGATTCGCCGCGCCCGCCTTGAGTGGCTGTATCGCCTGCTGCAAGAACCGCGCCGTTTTCGCCGCCAGACGGCGCTCCCCCTGTTCGCGTGGCGTGCCTGGCGGGAGTCGCATGGCCGATGAAAAAGGGCGAGTTGCTGGTTCTCTGACCAGGTGGACATTTGTTTGACTTTTGCTTTACAGACTTCGTCTGTAAAGCGTTTGGCCTGCGTTTGCGGGCGTCAGACGGCTTGGACCCTGCGGTTCAAACCGGCGCCGCCGGTTCGTTTCCATTGAAGATACGGGGTGAATCCGACAAAATGTAACGTCTTAACGCTCACCGTGACGGCGGACAATAGGCTCGTCGACGCAAGCATACCACGTCAGGGGAGAGTGATCGTCATGGCGAGCGGATTCACACAGATCATCAAGGGAGCGCACAAGGCGCTGGACGATATGAAGTACGAGATCGCCGCCGAACTCGGGTTGCCTGTTTTTCAAGGAAGCGAGGACTACTGGGGACAGATCACGACCAAAGACGCGGGAACGGTCGGCGGCCAGTTGACCAGAAAACTCGTCGCCTTCGGCGAACTCGCGTTGTCGCAGCAAAATCCGCAGTAACCCGCATCGCGCACACGTCCAAGGGGAACAGTGATAAAGTCCGCAAGGGGAACATGGGATATATCCACTACACACTCGGTCTATCCCATGTCCCATTGCACTGCGCGGGTCAACCCTGCCCACTTTTTGAACAGGCTCTCATATATCGTGCGCCGTTCGCGCCCTGCGACATTCGCCGTTCGTTGACACCCGTGGCGGTCTGTACTAGAGTGGTTGCTATGGCGACGGCATTCTTCGCGTTCGTCATATCCTTATATCTTCATCTGGGGAGGCGGCTCGATGACGGCACGACGGCGGCTTTTTACTTCAGAATCGGTGACCGAGGGTCATCCCGATAAAATTTGCGACCAGATATCCGATGCATTGCTGGATGCCTTTCTCTCAAAAGACGCTTATTCCCGCGTGGCGTGTGAAACGTCGGTGACGACGGGGCTCGTCCTCGTGGCGGGCGAGGTGACGACAGAGGCTTACGTGGATATTCCCCGGGTCGTGCGGGAAACCATAAGGGAACTGGGCTATACGCGGGCGAAGTTCGGGTTCGACGCCGATACGTGCGCGGTGATCACCTCGATTGACGAACAGTCCACCGATATTGCGGTGGGCGTGAACAAAGCGCTCGAAGCGCGGCGTGGCGACATGACGGAGGACGAGGAGATCGAGTCGATCGGCGCCGGCGACCAGGGGCTGATGTTCGGGTTTGCCTGCAATGAAACCAGGGAACGGATGCCGCTGCCGATTTCTCTGGCGCACCGGCTCGCGCGCCGCCTGTCGCAGGTGCGCAAGGATCGTCTGGTCAGCTACCTGAGGCCGGACGGAAAGACGCAGGTCACCGTGGAGTACGAAGGGAACCGCCCTGTGCGCGTGGACACCATCGTGATCTCGACGCAGCACCATCCGCTGGTGGATCAGGAAACGATCGAGCGCGACCTAAAACGGCTGGTGGTCGAAGCTGTGGTTCCCAAGGAGTTGCTGGACGGGAACACGAAGTATTTTATCAATCCCACGGGGCGATTCGTGATCGGCGGTCCGCAGGGAGACGCGGGACTGACGGGTCGCAAGATCATCGTCGACACGTACGGCGGCTATGCGCGGCACGGCGGCGGGGCGTTCTCCGGCAAGGATCCGACCAAGGTGGACCGTTCAGGCGCTTATGCGGCGCGCTATGTCGCGAAGAACATCGTGGCGGCCGGTCTGGCTGACCGCTGCGAAGTGCAGATCGCGTACGCGATCGGCGTGGCCCGCCCCGTCTCGGTGGCGGTCGATACGTTCGGAACCGGAACGATCGGCGACGATGCGATCGAGCGGCTGGTGCTGCGACACTTTGACCTGCGCCCAGCGGGAATCATCAAGGCGCTTGATCTGCGTCGGCCCATTTATCGTCAGACGGCGGCGTACGGGCATTTTGGCCGGGACGATCTGGATTTGCCGTGGGAACGCACGGATCGCGCCGGGTTGTTGCGCAAAGAAGCGGACCTCCTGGTGAATGTCTAAGGGACATTTGAACAACCTCTACAGCACAATGAGTTTGCGACCCCCATAAAAACGGGTGAGCGTGCGAAACCTTTCAAAGAACACCCTAACCCCGTTTGGGGCGTGCCACTTGCAGGAGCGGCACGCCCTCTTTTTTTGCAAATTCACTGTTTCTAATTAGGAAGTGATGGTAAAATAACGATAGAGAATTTGCTTTGTCTTTCGGAAAGTTTCTGCTGCCTCACACATCACGGGTGAATCACACGCATTGCCGGCATGGCATACACTGGTTCCACTTTAGCGGTCTCATGGCGCGGGAGGAGCGGTGGTCGTGCTATTGCCGGTCGTCGTGGTGGGGTTTGCTGTCTACGGTCTCATAACGCTGATTTGGCAGATATGGTATCGGTTGAGGGAACAAAAGTCCCATGCGGGGGTGCCGGCGGTCATTGTCGTGGTGGATCACGCGGGTGATTGGATCGAGTGGTTCGTCCGCAAACTGTCGCTC
>JAKACR010000322.1 GCA_021821225.1 Bacillota bacterium
CAGGGGGAAATGATGGGGCGAAACGATGGGAAATGGAGGAATCTTATCGATGGCGGGTGTTCCGCAGACGCATGAAGAGGCGGCGATGCTGCCATTTTCCGCAGAGGATCGGCTGTCGTTGACGGGTGAGCGAATCGTTGCTGATCGCTATCTGCTCAAGGATGCGAAAAAAGAAACGCTGGCCCCCGGCAGTCTGGCCGTGGCGGTCCTGGATCGCCAGCGTGCCTACCACGAATTGGCGCGTGTGATCGCGGTGCATGGGAAGCGGCGGGAAGTCGAGGTGGAGTTGCGCGACGGCTACCGCGAGACGTTGCCGTACGATCATGTGGACGTGCTAAAAGAGGTTGCGCCGCGGCAGATGTGGCGGCGCATCGCAAAGGGAGTCGCTGCCGTCACGAAGGATCCGGCGCGGTACGAGGAGCGCTTTTACGACCTGCAGAGCCGTTGGCGCTATGTCCCGGGCGGCCGGATTAACGCTTCGATGGGCACCGGCATGAAGACAACCAGTTATAACTGCTTCGTCATTCCGAACGTGGGCTGGTCGATGCGGGACTACGCCCGTTCGTTCGGCCAGACGTTGGAGATTCAGGCGCGTTCGGGCGGCGTGGGCATGAACCTGAGCCAAGTGCCGCCGCAAGGGACGCTGACGCCGGTATCGGACCATTCGCGCAAATCCGACCTGCTGCTCGTGCTTGATGTCTGGCACGAGGATACGGTGGAATTTCTGCGCCAGGACTATCCGCACAGCACGCGGGCCGTGCGCGTTTCAAAAGCGTTCTTGCGCGCGGTCGAGGAGAAGGCGGATTGGACGTACCGTTTTCCGGATACGACAGCGCCCCAGTACGACGAATGCTGGAACGGCGATCTCGACGCCTGGGTGGCGGCCGGACTCCCGGTCCATGACGGCGCGACAGTACCTGCGGCGGAACTGTATGAAGAGATGCTGAAAAGCGGCGCCCTCATCGTGCAGGATCTGGTCGGCGTGGTCATGAATCCGGGCGATAGCCGCGGGTCGATCGCGGAGCGGCTGGCCGACATGTGGGAAGCGATGCGCGAAGGCAAGCGCATCGCCCTGCTGCTGTCCTCTTTGCGTCCGCGCTACAGTTATGTGCGCGGAGTCAATGGACGCAGTTCCGGCGCGTATTCCTGGGGGTTGCTGTACGACAAGGGAAATCAGGTGTTTGGCCAGGGCTTTGGTCCGGTCGGAGTGGGCGAGATCATGAGCGTCGGCTGTCAGTTGACGCTGCAAGGCGGTTCCCGCCGCGGCGCGCTCATGCTTATCCTGAACGACCGCCACGCCGACATCCGCAAGTTCATCCGCGCCAAACAGGTCGACGGCGTCATAACGGGCGCCAACATCTCGGTCGGGATTTCCGAGGAGTTCATGGCAGCCAAAGCGGCTGGCGAAAACTGGACGATCGGGTATCCGCTGCTGGCTGAAGCACCCGTGTTTCACGGTGATTTTCACGCCTGGGAGGCTTCCGGAAAACACCTGGAGATTTGTGAGACGTTGCCGGCTGAACAACTGTGGGAGGAACTCGTGAAATCGGCCTGGAAGTCGGCAGAACCGGGCGTGGTGTTTCTCGGCCGCTACAATGCGATGTCGAATTCCCATTATTTCAACCCGATCATCGCGACCAATCCATGCGGAGAGCAGGGGCTTCCCGCGTTTGGCATCTGCAATCTCGGCGCGGTCGTCCTGAGCCGGTTTGCCGTGGGATTTCCCTCCTCGGACGAGCGGGTGGAGTTTGCCGACGCAACACGCGAAGCGTATATTCGCGGCTGGCTCGCCCGACATTTCGATCCCGAGCGGACGGAGTTCCTTTTGCGCCATGTGAAATGGGAGGAGCTTGAGGAGGTCACGCGCACTGGACTGCGCTTTCAGGATGCGGTGATTGACGCCACCTACTATCCTTTTGAGGACAACCGGCGCAACCAGCTTGCAGAGCGGCGCGTGGGGCTCGGCATCATGGGGTTGCACGATTTGCTGCTGTATTGCGGCATTCGTTACGGATCGGATGAATCGACGCGGTTTATCGATGTGCTGATGGGACTCATGGCAGAATGGTGCTATTTGGAATCTGTTGAACTGGCGAAGGAAAATGGGCCGTTTCCCCGCTTCGACCGCGACCAGTTTCTTCGTTCGGGCTACATGCAAACGATGGCTGGGGAAAGACCGCATGTGACAGACGCGATCCGCGAACACGGCGTTCGCAACGTGACGACGATGACGATCGCGCCGACGGGCACGACGGGGACCATGGTCGGTTGCTCGACGGGGTGCGAACCGTACTATGCCTGGTCGTACTACCGCAATTCGCGGCTGGGCATGTTCGAGGAGAATGCGGAAATCATCCAGGAGTACCGCAGGCAGCATGGGGACGGCGCTGCGCTGCCGGAGTACTTTGTGACCAGCATGGACCTCACGCCGGAAGAGCATGTGCGCGTCCAGGCGGCACTGCAGAAATGGATCGACAGCAGCATCTCCAAGACGTGCAACGCGCCCAACTCCTACACGGTGCAGGATACGAAGCATCTGTACGATCTGGCGTACGAACTCGGCTGCAAGGGCGTGACGATCTATCGCGACGGGTCGCGGTCGGAGCAGGTGCTGTCGCTCAAAGACGACGCGACGGTGGACGATGGAAAAGCCGCGGCGGGCGACGGGGAAGCAGCGATTGTGGACGTTCTGGCAGATGGAATCGATGGCAAAGCGGGGGCGCGGGCCGAAGTTGCAAAGGCCGGCATGCCGACTGTCCGGGATGGGTTGTGGCCCGCAGCCGATGCGCACGGTACAGTGGCCGGACCGGGTGATGACGGGATCCTGCCGGACGGGGCGATGATGCCGGAACGCGCGGCTTTGCAACCGGCAGTCTACCGCAAGCGCCGGCGACCGGCCGTGCTGTACGGGGCGACCTATGAGAAGGAGACGCCTCTTGGCACCGCGTTTATTACGATCAACGACGATCTGGAGGAAGGGCTCGCCCGGGAAATCTTCGTCAACATCGGCAAGGCGGGAACGGACGTGTACGCCGCCAATGAAGCGCTCGGCCGCGCGATCACGCTCTATCTGCAGGATTCGCAGAATCCGGACAAAGAGGCGGTGCTCGTCAAGCACTTCAGCGGCATCGGCGGCCAGAGTTCCGTTGGATTCGGGGAACGGCGCATCACAAGCGTGCCGGACGCGATCGCCAAGTCCCTGATCGAGCACTCGGAGACTTTTCCGCTGCGCGCCGGGCATGCGCGGGAATGGGCGGCGACCGCTTCGCATGCGTCCGGCGCGGCGGTGGACGATGAGGCGGCGGATGCGATGGAGGCGGGGAATGTCGGAAACGGCCGCAGAACGCTGCGCGACATGGACGTGTTTCGGGACCTGTGCCCGCAGTGCCATCAGCACAGTCTCATCCGCCAGGGCGGGTGTTACGAATGTGAGGCGTGCGGTTTCAGCAAGTGTTAGCCCGGCGCTGCTGCCGTCGTTTTCGCTGAGATAGAGATTGAC
>JAKACR010000323.1 GCA_021821225.1 Bacillota bacterium
GGGAACATACTGAAGATACCCGCGGTACACAAGATAGCCGACCGCGATGAGCAGCGTCTCGTCGGGCAACGGCAGTCCGACGATGCCGAGCAAGAGCAACACGATCAATCCTGCATAGCCGTGATGCTGCACCCAGAGCAATAGGTGTGCCCCGTTCACTTGTTCACCCCGCGCATTTGATCATGAAGTACCATCCGGCGCAATCCTAGCGCCTGAGATTAAAGTATGCGGTCAAGCCGCCGACTAGCAGGAAGTTTGTCCGCACGCGACGAATATGTATTATCTGCAGTTTTACCTGCAGTTTTTTGCGCCCGCACCCGCGGCAAGAGAAACGCCCGGCACGCCACCCGGTTGGCTGTTTCGGACGGCAAAATGGAGGCGCCCATGCAACGACACAAGCCAGACTTTATTTTGCTCGCCACGACACTCTGCCTGCTGGCCTACGGGCTTGTCATGGTTTTCAGCGCAAGCATGGTGTGGGCCATACAGGTGTCGGGAACCAGTCCTTCCTACTACTTTGTCCACCAGCTCGAAAGTGCTTGCATCGGACTTGTCGGCATGTTCATCCTCATGAACGTGCCCTATCAGTTCCTGCGCAAAATGGCGAAATGGATCACCATCGGCACCGTCATCGCACTTTTTCTCGTCCTCATCCCCCACATCGGCTACAGCGCCCAGGGAGTGCGCCGCTGGATCGGTCCGCCTGCCCTGCATTTTCAGCCGAGCGAGTTCGCCCTCGTGGGAATCCTTTTTTATCTTGCCTACATATATGACAAAAATGAACGTCACACCTTGAAATTCAAGCGGGGCGTCCTTCCGCCGCTGATCATGCTCGGCGTCCAGTTCATTCTGATCCTGCTGGAACCCGACATGGGCACTGGCATGCTGCTGCTGCTTTCCGGACTTGCCGTCATGTTCGCCGCGGGTATCCGCTGGAAACACATCATCGCGGTCGGATTGGGCGCCCTCCCCGTCGTCTTCGCCTTTGCGCGGTTCGAATCCTACCGCAACAAGCGACTTATGGTGTTCGGCCACACATGGGACCCCGCCTATCAGGGACAGGGTGTATACCAGTTGCAGCAGTCGCTGATCGCCATCCATCACGGGGGATGGTTCGGCCAGGGACTGGGGCGGGGCATCTCACCCTTTCTCTATTTGCCGATTCCATACGCGGACTTTGTTTTCGCCGTGATCGTGGAGGAACTCGGACTCGTCGGCGCGGCCGTACTGCTTGTGCTCTTCGCCGTTCTCATCTGGCGGGGCATCCGCATCAGCCAAAGGCTGTCCAACCGCTTCTCCTCACTGTTGGCGGTAGGCATCGTCAGCCTGATCGGGTTCGGCGTCGTGATCAATGTGGGAGCGGTCACAGGGCTCATGCCCATCACGGGCATCCCGCTGCCTTACATCAGCTACGGCGGCACGTCACTGCTCGTGAAACTGCTCGCCATGGGCGTCTTGCTGTCGCTGTCGCGCTACACGTCTGAGCCCGAACACGCCGCGCGCACAGCGGATGCAAAGAACGTCCGGATATTCCCCGCCGCGCCTGCTGCCGGCCGCCGGAACAGGCGCAGCCCTGCTCGTGAACGCACAGCGCCGGCCGGTCTGCATAACGCCGTGCGGTTAAAATAAAGAGCGCGAAGAAGGGGTGATATGGCCATGTTGACAGACCTCGGCGACCGCCTGTACCTGTTTGACCTTCTGGAGCACGGCCTGCCCGGCCGATCGTCGGGCTATCTGTACGCGGGAGCCCAAACGGTACTGGTCGATACGGGGTCGGCTCGCTGTCTTCCGCAGATCCTTCGCGCGCTTTCATCTCTTGGCAAAAGTTTCGCGGACCTCGATTACGTAGTGTTAACTCACGCACACCTGGATCATGCCGGAGGCGCGGGCCAGCTTGCCCGTGTCGCAAAGCGCGCTGCGTTCGTCGCGCACCCCAGAGCCGTGCGGCATCTCGCCGATCCCGCCAGGTTGATCGAGGGAACGAGAGCGGTCTACGGAGAACGCTACGACAGCCTGTTTGGCGAGGTAGCGCCCGTGCCGCGCGACCGTCTGATCGCTAAGGAAGACGGCGACATACTGGACATCGGGGACCGTATCCTCCACTTTTTCGACACTCCCGGACACGCCAGGCACCACTTCTGCATCCACGATCCCGCGCGAAACGCCGTTTTTTCCGGCGACGCTCTCGGCATCCGGTACGTGAAACAGTTCACGGGGGAAAACTTTGAGTTCATCCTGCCGTCCAGCAGCCCGACGGATTTTGACCCGGTCGGCGTCCTACACACGGTGGACAAATTGGGCAGCTTGCAGGCCGATACCGTATACCACGCGCACTTCGGTCCCTCGCCCGCCCGCGAAGCGCTCCTTGCCACACAGGCTGGCGCGCTCGCCTTTGCCGACCTGTCCGCCACGGCTTACCATCCGGGCATGACGGCGAAGGAGATGACGTATGTTCTCGCAAAGCACGTGACGGCCCATCTCGCAAAACTGGGCCATCCGGAAATGAACGCGGATCACCTTGGCGACGATCTTTGGCTGGACGGGATGGGGCTCGTCCACTATGAACGCACGCGGTCTTCCCGGGCGGACACCCGTTCGGACAAGCCGAGCATGTGAAGCACCGAATTGTGCGCATCCCACTCCAGCGCATCATCGAGCGGCGGCAACGGTTCGTCCCGTCCCCGGTAGCGAAGGGCCGCCCGGAGAAGGCGGTCGGCGACGTGCGGATTCTTGGGCAGCAGAGGACCGTGGATGTAAGTGGCGATGATCCCCTTGTGGCACAGTCCCTCAAGACCGTCCTTCCCGTTGTTCCCATATCCGCGCAATACCCTGCCAAACGCCGGATAGTCGTGGTGTGTTCTTCCCATGTGGTTTTCAAATCCGACGACCGTCTCACCCGTCGCTCGTCCCGTCGCGTCGAGCGATTCGACGACCACATTGCCGATCAGGCGCTTTTCTCCCGCCTCCGTCGCCATGTCGACCACATGCAGCCCCGCAATCCGCCCGCCGCCCACCAGTTCGTAATACTCCCCGAGCAACTGGTAGCCGCCGCACACGGCGAGCACCGGCAGCCCCGCTTCGATCGCGGCGGCCAGATCGGCGCGGTAGAACGGAAGAGCGCGCGCAACCACCTCCTGCTCACGGTCGGAACCGCCGCCCAGCAGCACGATGTCGGCGTCCGCCAGATCAAGTTCCTGCCGAAGCCGCACCTGTTCGACCTTGACAGGCCAGCCGCGCCGCTGCGCACGGTCGCGCAGCACCGCAATGTTGCCCTGATCGGCGTAAAGATTAAGCAATTCAGGAAATAGGTGAATGACGCGCAGAGGCTTCACACCCGTTTTCCTCCCTCTGACTGATGCCTCAAACGCTATATCCGGAGTAATTGCGCCTGCCTATCGGACTTTATCCGATGTCCTCTAGGAGGCTGTCTCCGTAATTTCGAGATATCCGGGTCGAAAGTCCGCCGCCGCGGTTTGTCTG
>JAKACR010000030.1 GCA_021821225.1 Bacillota bacterium
GTTGTTCTATACGTGTTTAGTTTTCAAGGATCCATTCCGAAAACCCGCGTCCTGCCTGCGTTTTTCGGTCTCTGCCGCCTCAGCTTCGCTTGCGCCTCGCCCGAGCGGCAAGAAGTAATATACCACGCCCGCACGAGGACCGTCAACCCCAAACCGCGAAAATCGTCGCATTCCGTCAGTGAAGCGACAAAGGATTAGGTCGATTGGCGTCGAACTACATCTTTATCACATTGACATGGCCGTGCACGCGCACTCTGCAGCCGCATTCCATGCGCGTTCACAGTTGCTTCCCGGCCTTCTTTCCATGCGCCGGCTGCCGTGCGCGCAAAGACCCCGCACTCCGGCCCGAACATCCCATCCATGCGAGGAGTACATCAATGGAGCGCCATCGATCCACCCTGTCCATCGCCATCCTGTTGTCGACCGCCCTGGCGTGTGCGCCCTTGCTCATGGCACCGTTGCCAAACGCGACGCGGACCGTGCGATCCACCGCGCGCGCCGCGGCAGACACCGCTGCCCAGACAAAAACCGGCACCATCCCGGTCCGCCCCATCCGGACAGCAAGTCCGGCGCAGAACATCCCGCCGACCCCGGACACACCCCTGCAGTCCGCCTGGCAGCGCATCGTCTCCTCGCCAACCCTGCGCCACGCCTCCATCTCAGCCTACGCGTACGACCTGACGACGAACCGTCCCCTGGCCGCGATCCACCCCGCCTGGCGCGAAACACCGGCGTCCGTCATGAAATTATTCACATCGGCGGCCGCTCTCCATACGCTCGGACCGTCATACCAGTACCGCACGGTGGTGCGGCTCGGGTCCGCCGGAGGACGGTCCGCGCCGACCATTTATCTCGTCGGCGGAGGCGATCCATGGCTGGAGGCCGACGGCGCGCTGAGTCTCGAAAACATGGCCCGAATCGTCAGCCGATCCGTCCACCGCGCGGCGCGCGTCGTCGGAGTCAGCACGTCCTTTGGAGGATCGCCCCACGGGGTGGGGTGGACCTGGGACGACCTCCCATGGAACTGGGCGCCGAACATTTCTTCATTGACTTCTGAACGCGATCAATTGAACCTGCTCGTAAAACCCGCGACGCGCCCCGGACTCGCTCCGGTCTACACCATCAATCCCCTGAACCCGAGTATTCATCCCGGTCCGCCGTTTCTCACTGTCCGCAATGAAGCGACGACGGTGGCAGCCACGGCGGCAAACACGTTGTCCGTCACGCGCCAGCCTGGGAGCAATATCATCCTGGTGACCGGAAACCTCCCCGTCGGAAGCGAGAACAACAGCTTCTTGTCGCTGCACAACCCGGCCCTGCTGACCTCCACCCTCTTCCAGACGCTCCTGCACAGAGACGGAGTGCAGTTCACGCAAAACGCCGGAACCGGTCTTCTGCCATCCGGGACGAAAAAGACCTTCACGCATCTGTCGCCCAAGCTCAGCGTTTACCTGCAGATTCAGAACACCTACTCCATTAACGTTATGGCGGAGAATCTGTTTCGCACGCTCGGAACAGTAAACGGCGGCAACGGATCCAGCAACGCCGGCGCAAGCGCCCTGCGCGATTTCGCGCGCCAGGCGGGACTTTCTTCCCACTACGTCCAGGTGGACGGCAGCGGCCTGTCCCCGCTCGACGAGGTGAGCGCGTCTCAAGTGGTGGATCTCCTGCGCTACGCGCACACCCAGTCCTGGTTCACGACCTTCGAGCACTCGCTGATTCACATTGGGCGGACGAACCAGTGCAGCTTCATGTGCGGACTGATGGACTACACGCCAGCGGACGGACACGTCTGGTTGAAGACGGGCAATCTCGGCAATCAGTGGAACTATGCAGGTTATGCGCGCGCGCAAAACGGCGACCTCATCGCATTTGCCATCTTCATGAACGGCCTCCGTACAAACCAGTACTTCCAACAGGCGTCCGGTCCGGACGACGCCATGACCGTCGCGGTCGCCAGTTGGCCCCGCCTGCCTGCCGCGCGGCCCCCTGCGCAGGTCGGTTCCCCGACGCCTCCCGCACCGCTCGCCGCGCTTTTGCCGCCGGGGGTCTCGGTCCACGACGTGGTAACCGGGCAGATCGTGAACGTCCGCACCGGACGGGTCGCCGTCTCGTACAATCCACATCTGCGGCTGGCTCCCGGGCTGTTGCCGCGCCTGCCCGCGGTCTTCACCTACCTCGCCAGCCGCGGACGCATCCCGCTTTCCACAGCGGTCTACCGCACTGGACCGGTTGCGGGCGGGACCCTCCAAGGCTCGATCCTCCTTTTGGGGAGCGGCAGTCCGCTGCTCAGACCCGGCGACCTCAAGACTCTTGCCCACACGGTGGCAGCGGCGGGCGTGCGCAGCGCGACGGGGCCGCTTGAATTTGCACTCGGCTTACCGGCGTCAGGCGCTGGCGCAGCGCTTCCGGCAAGTCTGCCGTGGGAGGACTTCCCACAGTACCAGGCAACGCCCGCGAACGATACAACTCCCGGCGTGCAGGGCCGCAACGTGATGCCACCCCTGAAGACCGCCAGCTCGGCGGTCGGTGTCTCCAGCCCCGGGTGGCAGGCGGCCAGACGCTTTTCCGTGGACCTGTCAGCGCTTGGCGTGCGCGTCAACGGTCTGCGACAGACACCCGTCGCGGCCCCCGCTGGCGTGCGAATCGGCGCCCTGGCGCCTGTTCCGGCAACCGAAATCGCCCAGGTCGCCCTGACCCACGCGAGCGCGCAGCTGCCGCTTGCGCTCGCGGCGGGGGTCGCCCGAGCGTTGCCGGCCAACACCATCAGTCGAGGGCCGCTAGGCACGGCAGACCTCCTGCCCGACCTCTCAGGGCTCGGTCTGGAAAACTACATGACCGCCGCAAGCGTGTCGAGGCTGCTCCGCGCCGCCTGGAACAGGCCTTTGGACAGACCCCTCGCGCAGGCGCTCGGCTCCAATCGTCTCTGGGTGTCCACAGCACCCGAGCAGTGGACCGCGTCAGGGTACATCGTCGTGGCCGGCCAGACGTATGCGGTCTCCCTTCTGATCAACGGGCTGCCGTGGAACGGCTCTTTCGCGCCCACCGTTGGCTGGGATTCCATCCCTGCGCACTGGCGCCCCTGAACGGCCCCCTGGCGCAAGGCCGCGCGACGCGCGGCCTTGCAGCGCACGCACGCCGCACGCCGCACGCACGCCGCACGGACACCGCACGACCGCATTGATGCTCCCCACTTTTACGTTGCGTACGCTTTGACAAACTCGAAACGATTCGCCTCCACCCTCTTGACAAGCAACCGGACTTCATAGTAGTCTTTTATTTGAAATCGTTATCATCGTTTTTCAGCGAGATTTGTTTCTCTGCATGACTTTACCAGGGCGCCGTGGCGCCATTGTCCTGCAGGGTCGCCGTCTCCGGAGAGGATGTGTTCAAACGTGAAGGTCACCATTCGGACGATCGCGGAGCGGTCCGGGGTATCCGTGCCGACAGTTTCGCGCGTTCTGAACACACCGGAACTGGTGCGGGCCGAAACGCGGGCCAAGGTTATGGCCATTGTAAATGAATTGAATTTCTATCCAAATGAAAGCGCTCGCAGATTGCGCACCGAAAGTCCGTCGACCATTGGCGTCATATTCCCGCAATTGCGCGACTTCTTCTTTGCCGAAATCTACAAAGGCATGTTCGACGCGGCGGCAGCGGCCGGACTCGACATCCTCCTGCACGACGGGCAGATGGACCACGCCCGAATGGTGGAAGGCTTTCGCATTCTCAAGCGCCGGCAGTGCAGCGCCATCATCTTCGCCAGTGTGGCGATCACGCCGCAGGTGGAATTTGCCGCGGCCCGCACCAGTCTGCCCGTGGCCTACGTGCTCACTGAGTCGCAGCGCGAACCCCACGCCGCGTTCATGGTCGACGAGATCAAGGCGGCGTTTGACGCGACAGCACACCTCATCACCAGAGGCCACCGGGAGATAGGCATGATTTCCGGACCGTTGACGAATCCTATCGCAGGTAAGCAGCGGTGGGACGGTTACCAGCAAGCGCTTCGCCATTACGGCCTGAACTACGATGAGCGTCTGGTCGTATTTGGCGAATTCCGTTTCGAACACGGCTACGCCGCAACGGAAGAGTTGCTTCGCCGGGCGGCTGGATCGCGTCCGCCGACGGCTATTTTCGCGGTGAGCGACGAGATGGCCGTCGGGGCGATCCGTTGCCTGTTCGACCACGGCTTGGGCGTGCCGGAGGACGTATCGGTCATGGGATTTGACAACATCCGTCTGGCCGACATGGTGACGCCCAAGCTGTCCACGGTGGCGCAGCCTTTTGAGGAAATCGGGGCGGCGGCGGTCCAGTATTTGGCGCACGGGGCCAGGGGCGACGCGAGAACTCTGTGCAGGACGCAATATCTGCCACATACCGTGATCGCCCGGGAATCAACTCGCATGCTTCCCTGCGATACGTCGTAGGGGCGCGAGATGCGTCAAACATTCCACCAAATAGGGGGTCATGAATTTGAAGAAGACCACACTGTCCGGCCTGGCGGTGCTTTCGGTCGGCATGCTCACACTCACAGCCTGCGGTGCTCCGGGGTCCTCTGCGGCCGCGCCCGTCGCAAAGCGCACCTCATCGGCGCCCGTCACCATCGAGTGGATGGCCGGGAACATCGCCGGCAACGGACTCAAAAAGACGCTTGTCGCGCAGTTCGAGAAAGCCTATCCTAACATTAAAGTCAAGATCATTCCGTCGCCCACGAACACGGACACGACGCGCGCGGTGCTCACCACGCAGATCAGCGGCGGGTCCAAGGTGCCGGACGTCTTCCTCGGGGACGTGATCTGGCCAGGACAGTTTGCGGCGCAGCACCTCGCGCTGCCGCTCAGCAACTACCTGCCCAAGTCGTTCTTCAGCCGCTTTGCCCCGGGGCTTGTCGCAGGTGCGTCCTATCAGGGCAAGGTGTACGGCGCGCCGTTCTTTCAGGATTCCGGCTTCCTCTACTATCGCAAGGACCTGCTGGCAAGGGCGCACCTGCCCGTTCCGACGACATGGCAGCAACTCAAGCAGGAGGCCTTGACGCTGCAGCACCGCCACCTCGTGAAGTATGGCTTCGTCTGGCAGGGCGCGTCGTACGAAGGTCTCACGTGCGACTGGATGGAGTACCTGACGGACGCTGGCGGCCAGGTGTTCAACGCCAAGGGCCAGCCGGTCATGGATTCGCCCGCCGCCGTCAAGGCGCTGAGCTTCATGCGCTCGCTGATCACTTCGGGCGTCACGCCGGGCGCGGTGACCGGATTCCAGGAACCGCAGGCGATGACCGTGTTCAATAACGGCCAGGCTGCCTTCCTGCGCAACTGGGACTACGCCTACAGCAACTCGCAGACAAAGGGCCAGTCGCGTGTCATCGGCAAGGTCGGCGTGGTGCCGCTGCCGACCTTCGCGCCGAACAAAGGGACCGGCTACGCCTGCATTGGCGGCTGGGACTTCTACATCAATCCGCACAGCCAGCACATGCAGGCCGACCTGACCTTCATCAAATGGATGACCGGCAACAAGGCCCAGTACATCCTGGCGACCAAAGCGTCGGAGATTCCGACCAACGCCGCCATCCAGCACAACGCCGAGGTGCGCAAACTCAATCCGGTGATGCGCATCGTGTCGCAGACACACCTCGTCGCGCGTCCCAGCCAGACACCGTACTACGCCAAGGTGTCGCAAGCCATCTACAGCAACCTGAACGCCGCCCTCGCGGGTCAGGTGAGCGTGCAAAAGGCGCTGCAGACGGCGAACAACCAATTGAAATCAGCCACAAGTTCGTCTTCTCTGTAACGGCAACGATCACCGCTTCCAGAGCGCCTGCGCCGCGAAAGGCGGTACGGGCGCTCTTCATCTAAGGCGCCACGCGCCCAACTGGAGGGATCCACATGCGCGGAAGCAGACTGGAGCGACATTACGCGCTCGCGGGATACTTCATGATGACACCTGCTCTGCTCGTGATCGCTCTCGTTACCCTGTTTCCCATCGGCTATTCGGTCTGGATGAGCCTGAACACCATAAGTTCGACATTCCACGGATTCCAGTTCACGTTTTCCGGTTTGAAGAACTACCAGATCGTCTTTACGAACGGACTGTTCTATCAGACGCTGGAATTCACGACCATGTACGCCGCGGTGACTGTCGTGGTGGAACTTGCGCTCGGCCTCCTGGTCGCCTTGGCGCTGAACCAGCCGATTCGCGGGCGCGGGCTGGCTGTTGCCGTCATGCTCGTTCCCTGGACGCTTATCACCGTCATTTCGGCGCAGATGTGGGCCTACATATACAATGGCGTGTATGGTGTGCTCAACTACCTGCTCGTCTCGCTGCACATCATCCAGAACCCGATCCTCTGGCTCGGCTCTCCGGTGCTGGCCACCGTCTCCATGATGGTCGCCGACATCTGGAAGACCACGCCGTTTGTAACGATGATCCTGCTCGCGGGACTGCAGTTGATCCCAAGCGAATTGTACGAGGCCGCCAAGATTGACGGCGCCTCGCCATGGACCGCATTCTGGAACGTGACATTCCCCCTGCTGCGTCCAAGCATCGGCCTCGCCGCCCTGTTTCGCATCCTTCAGGCATTCGGCCTGTTCGACCTGCCCTTCGTGCTCACGGGCGGCGGACCCGGGACGAGCACCATGTCCATCGCGATGCTTGCCTACCAGGCCATATTCAACTTGGGGAATTTCGGACCGGGAACTGCCGTCGCCGTCACGGCGGTCGCATTGGTCATCATTCTCGCGCTGGTTTCACTCAAAGTACTGCGCACGCAAGTGGGGGACGTTGAATCATGACAACACAAAGAATCCTGGCGAAAAAGACCATCGGCTACCTCGTGCTGATCGTGATGTTGCTCATCATCATCGCTCCGTTCTACTGGATGGTCATCACATCGTTCAAGAACAATCTTGACATCGGCAACTACCCGCCGTCCCTGTTCCCGCACTCGCCGACTCTCTACCACTACGTCCGTGCGTTTAGCGTGTACAGCTTTGGCGTCTATTTTCGCAACAGCCTCATCGTGTCCCTCTCGGCGACCGTGGTCGTCATCATCCTGGCCTCGCTCGCGAGTTACGCAATCGCCCGCCTGCCGATCAGAGGCAAGGCTCCGATCATGGTGGGTCTGCTCGCCATTTCCACCTTTCCGCAGGTGGCCGTCATTTCGCCGCTCTTCCTGATCCTGCAGAACCTCGGCTGGCTGAACAGCTACCAGGCCCTGATCATCCCGTACGTGGCCTTCAATCTCCCATTCGCCATCTGGGTCATGCGCACATACTTCCAAGGCATCCCGAAGGAGCTTGACGAGGCCGCGCGCGTGGATGGCGCCAGTGTCATGACGACCGTTGTCCGCGTCATTCTGCCGCTGTCCACGCCGGGAATCTTCACGGGAGGAATCTTCACCTTCGTGGCCTGCTGGACGGAATTTCTGTTTGCCCTGGTCTTCAACAACAGCCAGTCGTTTCGCACGATTCCAGTTGGCATAGCCCTCTTCGCAGGACAGTATTCCATTCCTTACGGGACCATGTTCGCGGCATCCACTGTCGCCGTCGCGCCAATCGTGATTCTCGTCCTCGTGTTCCAGAAATGGGTCGTCGCGGGACTCACAGCGGGCGCCGTCAAAGGATGACCTCCCCGGACGTCGAACGTGCACGGCGTGGTATGATGGTGTGCGTAAAACACTTGCCCGCGACGAGGTGACGTGGTGCCCGGCAGTATCGCTCTGTCTTTCGCGCCGCAGTTTTCTGCGGCAGCGTTTGAGGAAGTGCGCGGCGCGGACCCGTCCGCGCGCGCAATCGAATGGCTGGCGCCCGGCGTAGCACGCGTGGAGCTGCAGTCGTCGTTTGCGTCGCTCGCCGCGGCCCTGCGCGAGCGTCCGCCGGTCTTTCTCCGGCACATGTGCCCACTGCAGGCGAGCGTCGGCTTTTCTGGCGCCGCAAGCGACATCGCCGCGGTGACGGACGCGTCCCTCAGGCTCGCGGCCACAGCGGGTCCGCAGGCATCAGCCGGATTGACCGTCCAGTTACGCGTCGTCGGGGCCGGTCTTCCCCATGTTGCGAGTCGGATTTCCAAGGAAGTCCAAAGCGCGTTTGGCTGGCCTAACGGCACAGACAGAGACTCCGCCTGGGTGCTGTCCATCCTGATCGTCGCCGATCGGGCGTTGGTGGGCGTGTCACGATCGGGCGACAACCTCAATCCCTGGCCTGGCGGCGAGCGTCACTACGCCCGCACGGCTGAGACCATCAGCCGCGCCGAGTTCAAACTCCTGGAGACACTCGATCTGTTTGGACTCCAACTGCCGACCGACGGCCTGGCCCTGGACCTCGGCGCCGCCCCCGGAGGCTGGACACGCCTCTTGCGCCGCGGCGGAATCGGCGTCATCGCTGTCGACCCCGGAGACCTTGCTCCGTCCCTCGCCGCCGATCCGCAGACTCATCACGTCCGGCAGCTGGCGCAGGCGTACCTGGGCGGTGACGGGGCTTCTCCAGCCACCACGCGGCGGATGTTCAAGATCATTGTCAATGACATGCGTCTCGACGTCTCCCGATCCACGGCGCTCATGTGCGCGGCCGCGCCTCGCCTGGCGCCGGACGGGTTTGCCGTCATGACTCTGAAACTGCCGGAGCGGCGCGGCGCAAAACTCGTCAACAGCGCCCGTCGGACACTGCAGACGGGCTTTGACGTCGTGGCCTTGCGCCAACTGTACAACAACCGCAGCGAGGTCACGGTCGTGTTGCGCTCCAAGGACTGGCGACCCGGACTTCAAGCCGGGCCGCCGGACGATTTGCGACAAGAGGCGCCGCCCGCGGTCGGCCAAGCGCCGCTCGCGTGAAT
This sequence comes from Bacillota bacterium, assembly GCA_021821225.1. The sequence continues at coordinate 8,824 of JAKACR010000030.1, forward strand.
AAATGAATGGCAAAGAGGCGCGGATGGAGTATCATAGGAAGCAACAAGACAGTGGCGCTTGCCCGGTGGCACGTTTCTGCCAAAAGCAAATCTGCGGGGGTATACACGTATGGATGGCGAAAAACACGCAGGAGATACGATTCGGATATTGATCGTCGACGACCACGAACTCTTCCGTCAGGGTGTGAAAGCCATCCTGGGCAGACAACCCGACATGCACGTCGTCGGCGAGGCGGAAAACGGAGAGCTCGCGGTGCACCAGTATGGTCAATTGCAGCCGGACATCACCATTATGGACATCAACATGCCGATCTGCGACGGGCTCGTGGCCACGCGGCGCATCCGCGACCTGGACGCCGCCGCGCGAATCCTCGTGCTGACAGTGTCCGACGCGGAGGACGCTCTCTTCGAAGCGGTCAAAGCCGGCGCTTCGGGATACATTCTTAAGAACTCCAGCCCAACCACGGTTATTGACAGTGTCCGACGCGTGGCCGCAGGGGAACCGGTGATTCCGGGCAACCTCGCGGTGAAGATCATCCACGAACTCACCCGCCCCGGGAACGCAAAAAAAACCGCCACGGTCGATGCCTTGACGGAACGGGAGATCGAGGTGCTGCGCCAACTGAGCACAGGCGCCAGCAACCGCGACATCGCGGCGGCGCTCTTCATAAGTGAAAACACGGTGCGCAACCACGTGCGCAACATCCTGGAGAAATTACATCTGCACAACCGCGTGCAGGCGGCCGCATACGCCATGCGGGAGGGTTACACGCTGGACGATGGTCAGGGGCCCGCCCGCTGACGGCCAGGCGAACGGGGAAAGGCAATCATCCAATAATCCACATCGCGGCATCATCGCATGCCCCCGCCGCGGGCGAGCGCCGGAGGCGGCCTTCGCGAACGTCTATCATGAGCGGAGAGGGTGGGATTCGAACCCACGAAGGAGTTGCCCCCTTGGCAGTTTTCAAGACTGCTGCCTTCAACCGCTCGGCCACCTCTCCGGGTGAAGTCAGCCGTGATTATAGCACAAACTGCGCTCGCACGCACGAGGGGCCCGCCCAACCCCCTTTATTTTCCTGATTGCTCCCCGGAGGATATGTGCACTGTAAGCGCATGGAACCTCGGCAGACTGCCGCGCGACCGCCGGCGACCCCGGAGGCGGGTGGGTTCCCAGTGGGGTGCCATACATGGCCAAGCCGTTGTCTTGCCGCCTGCACCGTCGCCTGCACAACACACTCATCGTCGCGACACTCGGCGTCATGAACGCCTTCGCACCGGCGCACGCCGCCCGTATGACCCACGCGGCCGCAACAGCCGACGGCGTTGCGCCTCTGCCTCTCAATCAGCATGGGCTGCGCCGGTTTCCCTACCCTTTTCAGGCGATGCTCGCCGTGGCGTCCGACTGCGACGGCATGACCCCGCGTAAGTTCACGTTGATTCACCGGTTCCTCAATACGCACTCATCGACCGTCCTTGGGCCGGGGCTGGGATTGGACATCGCCGACTCCCTCTTCTTTTTTGTCGGCACCGACCGCCTGGGCTGGTGTGACTACGACTTCACCGCGTGGCAGGATCAGATGAGTTGGTTCCACCGACTCGCCGACGGCCGTCCGCACCATGCTGACCTGTTGCTCCGTTACATCCGCGCGGGCTGGATCGACTCACTGCACAGCTACGGCGATTTCTCCATGCAGGATGAAACGGCCACGCGATACGCGCGCCGGTTTGCTCTCGCAGCGAGCAACGCCCTGCACTCTGCCGGCGTATCGCCAACGGTCTGGATCAACCACGGCAACCGAAGCAACGTCGGCAACTTCGGCAATCCAGAATCGACCTACCAGCAGGGAGACGTACCGAACTCTCCGTACTATTGCGCCGACGTCGCCATTGCCGCAGGGATCCGTTTTGTCTGGACGAGGAGGGACTCTCAGTTCGGCCTTGCGAGCATGCTGTACCCGATCACGCTGCGCGACGGCCAGAAGATTTGGGGCTTCTACCGTTATACCGACGACGGATACACGGACAAGGGGCAGCTGCGCTGGAACTGGAACCCGCGCATGCTGTCCGCCCAGCTCAGCGACGCACACCTGTCAGAGCTGGAACGGAGACATGAATTCTCGATCGTGGCACAACACCTGGGCGGCGACATTGCGCCGATCCCGTTTTATGGCGCCAATCTCGACGCCCTCACGCGTCTGAAACGGGAACAGGACGCCGGGCGCCTGATCGTGGCGCGCACCAGTCGCTTGCTCCGGTACAACGAAGTCACACAATACCTGCGGTTTCGCCGTGTCACTCGCGGGAAAATGCTCTACATCACGATTGGCAGAGTGCAGGACCCCATTCTTGGCGCATTCTGGCCGACTCTGGACGACCTGCGGGGCGTCACATTTTACACGGCGCGCGCCGGGCACACTGTCCTCCTGCTGCGGGGCGTCCGGATTCCCTCAGCGATGGTTCAGACCAGCCCGCCGGATGATACGGGCGCGCCCAGCATCGGGATCAAGTGGTGGCCGGCAGACACCACAGATTACACACGCGGTGTGGAAGCGCCATCGACCCGGTCGCGCCATCCTTCGGAAGGCAGAGGCGCCACGCGCCCCGCTCCGGCCGGCAGGCGGCCGCACGGCCAGAAACTTTCCACCTGGTTCGAGGACCGGACGTAGTCGTGTATAATGGAGATATGGACTTTCCAATCCTTAATGGCGTATTTCTGATCGTTTCACTCTCCACGATGCTCCTCTGGAGCACGAGGAGCGCCTGGGCTAGACGCGCGAATATTCCCGACGTCGCGGCCTTTCTGTTGGTCGGCATCCTCGTGCACATCGCCTTTCGCACCGCCGGCGTACATATCTCCGGCTCCATCCGCCCTTTGAACTCCCCGCTTGCGATGACCATGGCGGCCAGTTTCGTCATCTTCTGGGGCGCGGCGGAGCTCTCACCGCAGACATTGCGCACGGTAGCCAAGCCGATCGCCGCGCTGGCGACCATTGGCGTGGTCGTCAGCGGGGCCATACTTGGCCTCACAGTGTGGGGCGCGCATCTTGCCCATCTCCCGTTATTTGCGGCGCTCCTGCTCGGCGCCATCCTTGCGGGAACCGATCCGACGGTTCTGGTGTCCATCGTGGACCAAGTCCCGATCGCCGACCGCATCCGCGAAGTGCTGATCGCCGAATCGGCGCTCAACGACCCGATCTCCGCCATCCTCGCGGTTGCCTTTCTGCCTTTTGCCACTGGACACGCCGGCGCGAGCCACATCTGGCCGGCCGTCACGGCGCAGTTGTGGGAGGCCGCGGCGGCGGTTGCCGCCGGTCTCACCGCCGTCGTATTCGTTCAGTCTGTTCGGCGCGCTTCGCTCCCCCTGAGCCGGGCCGTCATGCGGCGGACGGATCTGCGTTTCGTTCTCTTGTTCCTTGTCGCCTTCGCTCTGGCAGAGGGGGCGTCGGCAAATCCGTTTTTAGCCGGGTTCGTCGCCGGGGTCGCAGGGCAGCCGTTTGCCCACGGTGACTCCACATCGTCCGACGCCGCCGAACACCGCAGCGCGGCTGCACTGCACGTGCTCTCGTTCTATGTGCGCGCTTACATCTTCCTGCTGCTTGGGCTCACCATCCCCACCTCGCTCCAAGGCCGGTCTCTCCTGCCCGCCCTCCTGACCGCCGGACTGCTGATCGTCGCCGCCCGCCCCCTCTCGGTGCTCGCCGCGCGACTCGTGTACCGCAACCGTCTTACGCGCCACGAGACGATCTTTTTGTGTCTCAACCGCCAGACGGGGGTCATGCCCGCGCTCCTGATCAATATCTTTGCGGCGAGCGGCCTCGCGGAAGCCGACTTCTTCCGGCTCACGGCCGCCTGCGCGATTGCACTCACGTCGGGAGTTCTCCTACCATTTTTCCGCCCGCTCGCCGGTCGCCTGGGGCTGCTCGTCCCTGTCCCGCCCGAAGACGACGCCGATCCGTGCTGCGACGGTTGATCCCGCCTTTCGCACCGTCCGCTAGCGGCTGCTCGGCAGCGGACGGCCGCGGTTGCGCGTCGACCAGACGAACAGTCTGTTGGCCGGGGCCGTCCAGGCCAGGCTGACGGCCACGCCCGCGAACTCCCCCCACCTCGCATCCATGCGCCAGACGTGGCCAAAGACGTGCACAAGAGCCGCGTCGAGACTCAGTCCCGCGGCGTACACGGCAAAATAGCGCAGTGCCCGCAACGACCGGGCCCTCGCGTCAGGCCGCTCGTCCCATGTGATCTGTTCGCCCCACAGCCAGTTGATCGGCAGCGTGAGCAGCCCCGCCGCAATGGCCGACTCCTCGTATGGACGGTCGAGCAACAGCGCAAAATAGCGGAACAGCGCAAGCGAAAGTCCTGCGCCAACGAAACTGGCCAGGCTGTACAAGGCCCAGAAATGGACTCTCTTCATGCATCCGGGGACCCCCGTCACACGTCGGTTGGACTGCATGTACAGTGTGGCCTGGCGTTGCTGAAACATACCCTATTGATCGCAAGCGTCACCCTTTGTTCGACGACCTGCGCGTCTCGCGCCGCAGGCTGACGACCATGGCCGCGAACAGCAACACCATAAGGACGACGCCTGTCGCCGCGCCGGAAAGACCGACTGAAGTAAGCACCCGTACCACAACCAGCGCCACAAGTATGCCAAAAAAGAGCCACGGATCATCATAAATAAGGCCAGTCACCGTTCTGGTTGCCTTCATGACACGCCGCACCCACCTAAGCTTGCAGATTCTTCACACCCGACTCACTCTTCGCGCGGCCCCTGTCAATCCTAAAGATCCGCGACACAACGAGGGACGCCACGAGGTAGAACGCGGCCACGACCGCGATCGAGACATCCTGATTCCACCAGGCCACGCCAAGGCCCTCGCCGCACCAGAACGTTCCAAAAGACGACATCATGACGCCGACGAGAAACTTCAGCGTATTCTCCGGCACGGTCTGCAGCGGTTTGCGCAGCGCGATGCCAGCCGCCACAACCAGGATCAAGGCTATGAGGCTCCCCGAAATGGCGGAACCAAGAGCGTGGGCCGACAGGCCCACGGTGATCACGATGAATACGGACTCCAAGCCCTCGAGGAAGACGCCATTAAAGGATGTGACCGCGCCAAACGCATCGATCCCACCGCCACTGGCCGTCGCTGTCCGCTGCCGGTTCAGTTCCTTCTCAAAGGCCTTCCCCTCGTCATGCAGGGCCTTGTGGCCCGAGTAACGCAGGATCGCCTTGCGCAGCCAGCGCATGCCGAACAGAAGCATGATCAGGCCGACGATGAACTGAACAGCGGGCAACTGAACGGCGCGGATCAGCGCCAGGCCGAAGACCGCAACCAGGAGGCCGAGCACCGCGACGGCGCCGGCAGCTCCGGAAAACGCGCTGCGCCATCCTTTGGTGAGCAGCACCGCCAGAACAATGGTCAAGGCTTCCGTGAATTCCACGCCCGTCCCAAGGAAGCTTGCGCCTGCAACATACCAGTTCATCTGTTCACGTTCACCCCGCTTGCACCGATGAGTTGCTCGTCTCCAGGAGAACCGCGACAAACCGAATCAGTCCTCTGCCACGGCCCCCGAGGGAACAGTCTTTACTGTAGACCACGCGCACACTGGGGTCAATCCCCGCGATGTAAAGGTTCTACCAATTATCAAGACTATTCCGTCTACTATTGCCGCTATACAGGGGCACCATTGCGCTTGGTCGAACAACCGTACTTGCCCACTGATCCGATCACACACGATCACACACATGGATGGCATTCGGTCAGTCCACTGGTCCGCCCCGCAGGCCCGTTTTCGGATCGTTTCCGAGCGCCGCCAACGAACGATGAAAATTCGCTACGTCAAGGTCGCACACAAGCCAGCACTGGCCAACGGCAGGACGAAGACTCGCTGGGCCGCCCCATTCGCTTGATCGTCGGCGTTGTCAGCGTGGCGCCGCGTGGTGACGTCTACAAGCGGACATAGCACAGCAGCCGGCACCTGAGCCGCCCACGGTACAGCCACGCCACGTGACACGGCGATTATCTCCACAATATACCGGAAGCCACCAACGATGCGGTCAAGAGGACTTGAACCTCCACGGGGTTGCCCCCACAGGAACCTGAATCCTGCGCGTCTGCCAATTCCGCCATGACCGCGAAAGGCGAGTGCAGAGAGGATTATAGCATGATCCAATCGGACAGCGCAAGCTTGCCGCGGACCACTCTGGCTGGCGCACAAAAGGTCGCGCCCACATAGAGTGGCATATCCCGACTGGTGCAAAGGAGACGAGACGCATGCCCGCAGATCCGTACTTTGATCGATTGCTGCGCGAAATACAGGAGAACGGCTTCGCCCTGGTCGATCTCCAGTTGCACCTCGACACGCATCCCACAGATTCGGCCTCCCTTGCGCAGTATGAAGCCCGCGCGGGCCGCGAGCACGTCCTGGCCCGCGCATTCGAAGAGCGTTATGGCCCGCTGCACAATTACGGAGAGTCCGCTTCCGCGGACATCAACGCCTGGATCAACGGTCCCTGGCCCTGGGAACTCTGAGGCGCGGTTGCACAAAGCGTCCGTCCCGCTGCGATCCGCTCGCGGCGTCCCCGCCAGCGCGAAGTCCACTCGCGATGACAGGGACACCAGACCATGCACATCCGTCCGGTCCATGGGAACGGCGGGCACATACTGTGGAGCAGACACCATCATGATTGGGGGAATTGGTGATGCATCCTCTCTATGACCACGCCGCCCGCCTCGTGGGCCAGCCGATCTACGTCTATCATGCGCAGGGCCAGGTCTACCACGGCGTCTTGCACTCGGTCATCGCGACAGGAATATGGGTCAACCTGTGTGAGCCGAACACGCTACCCGTGGGCGGCCCTGCGACTCCCGTCGCCGCAACGCACGCAACCCTCGACGCAAGCGTCGACAGCCAAGTGGCGCCCGTCTTTTTCCCGGCCGCCTTCTTCGCCTTCGGCGCCCTGTTCGGCCTGGCGGCCGCATCTCTCGCCTATCCGTATTACTGGTGAAGCACAGCCGATCCGATGTCTCCGCGGGCAACGCGCACCGCCGAACCCACGTCCGGTCGCGCACCCCCGGACACCCGCCCGCATACGATGTGCCTATCTTCGCGACGGGCGGGTGGAGTCCATGTGGATCTACGAAAAACGATTGGAGTATCCGGTTCGGGTCAGTAAGAAAGACGTTGGCATGGCGCGCTTTCTGATCACACAATACGGCGGGCCGGACGGTGAACTCGCCGCGTCGCTGCGTTATTTGAACCAGCGCTACGCAATGAAGAACCGCACCGCGGTCGCCCTGCTGACCGATATTGCCACGGAGGAATTTGCGCACTTGGAAATGATCGCGACAATGGTTCACAAGTTGATCAAGGACGCCACCCCGGACGAGATGCGCGCGGCCGGTCTCGGCGGACACTACGCGGACCACGGCCACGACCTCTTCTACACGGACGGAAACGGCGTGCCTTTCACCGCCACATACCTCCAGGCGAAAGGTGATCCTGTCGCGAATATCTACGAGGACATCGACGCTGAGGAAAAGGCGCGCGCCGCATATGAGCACCTGATGCGGTTGACAGACGACCCCGACCTGCGCGACGGTCTGTCCTTCCTGCGCGAGCGCGAAGTCGTTCATTCGCGCCGCTTTCAGGAGGTGCTCCAGATTCTCCAGGAGGAACGGGAGCACAGGAGCACGTTCTATCCGGGCAACGGGAGATGACAGTGGGCACACACCGCAGCCTCACCCGCCATACAATGCACTTGAAGGCGGGTGAGGCTGCACGTGAACAAGATGGGCAAATTCAAATGGGTGCCGATGCTGATCAAGGCGTACGTCGATGCACAGACGCAACTGCAACGGACGCGGACAGACAGCCCTGCGCAAACGGCAGTCCGACCGGAGAGCGACGCAGCACCCCCGTCAGCCACGCCCGGAACCGCGGCAAGAAACGGACGCGAGACGGTCCGTCCGCAGCCCCAGGCTCTGCAGTCTGTGCGGCAATCCACGCGAAGCGGGAGGCAGCGGTCGCAGACCGGAGTGCGTCCCGGGCGGCCGAACTACCAGTTGCTGTACCGCGAACTCCGTGAAACCAAGGAAAGACTCGACCACCTCGAGGGCATACGGCAGCAACTCGAAGAGATGCAATACAGACTCGACCATCAACTGGCCGAGCTGTCGCGCAGACTTGAACCGACCGCGCCGGAGCGGGAGCGCGAAAACTGATGGCGGGCCAGTCGCCCGCGTGCGCAAGTCAGCCATCGTGCGCCTGTTCCGGCGCGGGGCGCCATTCTCGC
>JAKACR010000324.1 GCA_021821225.1 Bacillota bacterium
CATCAAGGCCGCGTCGTCCGTCACCTGCCAAGATTCCCGCAGCGCTCTGCGGTGCGCCGCCAGCAACCAGTCCCGGCGAAACACCTGCGGTGTTTGCACCTGCCACACGTCATCGCGGGCCAGTGTTTCGACAATCCTCCCGCCTGCCGCCACCCGCTTCAGCGTATCCCGGACGGGCGAACCGAGCGTGGCCGCCCCGCCGCTTTCCCTGGCCCGCCGCACGACGGCCAGCACATCCTGCGTCTCAACAAACGGGCGCGCCGCATCGTGTATCGCCACATACGGTCCAGCCGTCCTATTCAATCCCTGAAAAACGGATTCCTGCCTCGTCCGCCCCCCGACCGCCACGGCAACGCGAGACAGGTCGTGGCGGTCAAGCGCAACTCTTGCCGCCGACTCATCATCCGCATGAACCACGACGATCATGCGCGCAAACCCGAATTTTGCAAGCCGGTCCATCGTATAGACAAACAGAGGCCTGCCACAGAGCGGCAGCCACTGTTTCCGCACATCGCCGCCCATGCGCCGTCCTGATCCGGCCGACATCACAAGCGCGTCCACATCGGACAACTCGCGGTCAATAACCAAATCGACACCCCCGCGCACTGCTTCGTCATCGCCAGAAATGCTCCCTCACGTACCCAAAACGTACGCTCAGGGACTGGGATAAACCTAATTCCGGCAGGCGCGTTACAGTGCATGCAGTGTCCGATTAGAGCCTCGGTCGCTACATGTGGAACCATTGCGCCTGCAAAGAGGACCTTATCCCATGCCCCATTGCACTGCGCGGGTCTTAGGCCCACTTTTTGAACAGGCTCTTCAAGATAGAGCGGTTCTCACAGCGCTTTCTCAAGGATCTTTGGTTTGGCGAAAATCATGCGCCCCGCGGATGTCTGCAATACGCTGGTGACCAGCACGTCCACCCGATGGCCAATATAATCGCGCCCGCCCTCGATGACGATCATCGTGCCGTCATCGAGATAGCCCACACCCTGACCGTACTCCTTGCCGTCCTTGATCACGTGCACGGAAATCTCTTCGCCGGGCAGCACGACAGGCTTCACCGCATTGGCCAGGTCATTGATATTCAGAACGGGGACGCCCTGCAATTCGCAGACTTTGTTCAGATTAAAATCATTCGTCACGACCTTGCCGTTGACCTGTTTGGCCAGACGCACCAGTTTGCTGTCCACTTCGGACAGCTCCTCAAAGTCGATCTCCATCACCTGTACCTTCACTTTCAGTTCCTTCTGAATACGGTTCAGAATATCAAGCCCCCGCCGGCCGCGATTGCGCTTTAGAACATCGGAACTGTCCGCGATGTGCTGCAATTCTTCCAGCACAAACGCCGGGATGACCAGCATCCCCTCAAGAAATCCCGTCTCGACGATATCGGCGATCCTTCCGTCGATGATCACGCTCGTATCCAGCAGTTTCGCCTCGCCATTTCTGGCGGCGGCGCCCGCCTGTCTGGAACGCTCTCCTTTTGCCGCCGCGCTCTTTGACAGCAGCGCAGGCACCAGCGCGAACACTTCCTCCCGCCGCGAAAAGAAAATGCGAAAGCCCAGATAGGCAAGCAGAATCGACGCGAAGGACTGGACGTACACGCCCACCACGGGAATGAAGCGGAGGATCGGCGTCAGCGCATAGCCGACGATCAGGCCGAGAAACACTCCCAGAACGCCCGAAACGAGATCGACCAAGGGCGTGTGGATCAGCTTTTCCTCTAGCCAGCGGAACCAGCGGACGAACGGATCAACAAAAAACGTCCCCAGAAAAAGTCCCAAAAATCCGCCAAGAACGGACGCCGCGATGGATTCCCATGAGTACGCGGGAAAATGGATGAGTGCAAACAAGCGATCACCATAGGTGTCGCCCAGCACGATTCCGATGACAAGAAAGAAAACCTGAACAATTTTCCTCACCACCAAATGTCACCTCCTTTAAATTATTATAGGCAGAACCGATGGCTTTAAACGAGCCCAGCACAACAAATGCGCGGAGCCACAATGCGCAGAAGCTGCACACTTTCAAGCGTATCATGCGCCACAGGGTCCGTCAATGAAGTTGTGAACAGCCTGCGGAAGCCATGTTCCGTCACACCTCTTCCGGCTCACGCATCGCCTGTCTCCGGTGAATCCAGCGCAAAAAGGCGCGCAGTTCGCTCCAGACGCCAAACACCCCGTACAAGAGCAGCACCCCGCCGATCACGGCAGGAACCGCCCAGCGTGCCTGTATCAGAGTGACCGCCACAAAAATGACCAGCAACGGTATGACGCCAAACGCGGTGCGCGGCAGACCGGCTTTCTTGAAATCCGGGTAGCGAACCCTGCTGACCATCAGAAACATCACCACCAGGCTCACGACAGGGAGCCAGTCTGTCGGCACCAGTTCCCGGTACAGCGTGAACGCCGCCATGATGGCTCCGGCGGCGGTTATGGGCAGCCCGACAAAATGGCGCGCGCGAACGGAGATATTGAACCGCGCGAGACGGACCGCCCCCGCCACGGGAAACAGCATGGCCACGGCGCCGCCAAACAGTCCGAGAGTGTGCAGTTGCGCTTCGTACATGATGACGGCGGGCGCGACGCCGAATGTTACAATATCCGCCAATGAATCGAGTTCCCTGCCAAAATCGCTCTCGACACCGAGCATGCGGGCGAGCCGCCCATCCAGGCCATCCACCACCATACCCGCCAGAACGACGATTGCCGCCCATCTGTCATACCCCTGCAGACACAAAAGAATCGCCGTCATGCCAAGCAGAAGATTCCCGACGGTAAATGCACTTGGAAGCATTTTGCGCATGGATGTCCCCCCTTGCGGTTGCGATGCGCATGGTCTGTCGACGCCGTCCAGGGGACATGGGATAAAGTCCTAAAGTCCCCCGTGACATGGGATAAAGTTCCCTAGACATGCCGCTCCATGGCGGCCTGTTCCTGCACCCGCCGCAATCCCTCCTTGATGGCGCGGGCGCGCACTTCCCCTATTCCATCCACTTCGTCCAATTCCTGCATCGACGCGGACACAATGCTCCCGATCGTCGGAAACTCCTCCGCGAGATTCTCAATCACCGGTTGCGGCAGGCGGGGAATCTTGTGCAAAATTCGATAGCCGCGCGATGAAACCGGTTGTTCCGCAAAATTGGCCGCATTGACATAGCCGAGCGAGGAAGCGATGACCGCTCCTTTCAGAAGGTCTTCCGCATCCAGGGCGTGAATGCCGTCCAGGATCTCGCTCGGCGACACGTCAAGCAGCGGCGCGGTATAATCCTTGACAAGCAGATAGACCTCTTCGTCCACGCGCGAAACCAGTTCCTCCAACTGCATGGAGACAAGCCTGCCCTCTGTGCCGAGTTCGGTAATGTAGAGCCGGATCTCTTCACGAATCCGCATGACCATTTCAAAGCGCTGCAAAGCGGCGATCACATCCTGGAGCATGACTGCCTCCTCGATCTCCAGCGCCGAGA